>CAZKNI010000335.1:0-3639 GCA_964554055.1 uncultured Phycisphaerae bacterium
AGAATAATAAGCCCTAAAAGCTTTAATATGTAAAGTTTTTTGTCTCGTAATGTACGTTTTTCGTTTTTTTTATGTTATTCTTATTCTGTCGGATTTGTGAGGCACGGAACGAAATCTCGTGATGCAAAGAGAACCGGGAAATATTATAAATTGACAGATTGAGTGTTAACGGATAAGATATACGCTTCCGAAGCGGAGGATTTGTGTATTTAAAATTTTGAAAGGAACAAGGTTATGAAAAAAAGCAAAATTTTATTGTCGTTGTGCGTGTTTGTAATAGGTGTTTTTAGCTGCTCTTTGTTCGGAGCGGAAGGTTCACAATCGGTAAATGCATCGTCGGAAGATGTGTTAAAAGCAGTTCCCGCGGATGCTTGGGGTGTTATCGTAATAAAGAATTTGTCTAAATTTAGTAAATCGGTAGATGATTACGCATCGAAACTCGGAGCGGAATGTCCCGAGCTTGAAAAGCGTTTAGTGCGTAAGTTGGGCGTGGGTAAGCTTGTAGATATGAATAGCCCGATGGCGATTGTGATAATGAATAAGCAGCTTTATGGAAATCAGCCTATTGCGACTGTGCTGAACGTAGGGCAATATGAAAAGTTTGCAGCGTCTCTTAACGGTCAGGTAACCGAAACGCCCGGAATAATGAAGGGGAAAAATGACGAGCTTGGCGAGTGCTATTTTTCGAAGAAAGGGTCTTTGGTTGTTATAGGGCCTACGCAGATGATAGTTAATGCCGTCGTCTCGAGCAAGCAGAGTTTGGGCGCTGTTATAAATAAGGAAGTTAAAGGCGTAGCGGACAATTCGAGTCTCTATGTGCATGTTAATTTGCCTGCTCTGGTTACGGTTGTTAAGCCTTATCTTATGATGTTTAGCGCGATGGGAATGATGGGCGGAATGGGTCCGATGATGCAAGGTCAGGGAGACAATCAGCCTAGCGGAATAAATGAGCAACAAATGCAACAGATGCAGGCGTTGAGTGCCGGAATTAATGCTATTGTCGGGGTATTGGATGAGCTTAACAGTTTGGATATAGGTGTATCTCTTGAGCCCGAGATGATAAAAGGCAGCGGCATTTTAGGATTTAAGCCCGGGCAGGAAATGGCAGGATTGCTTGCACTGCAGAAGCCTACGGATAAGCCATTGCTTGTGGGTATTCCCGGTGGCGAGTTCGGAATAGCGGGCGGAATGAATTGGGAAGGGAAATTGACGAAATTTCAGGAAGCAATGCTGAAAATAAATTCGGTGTTTATCAAGAATCCGGAAACGGTTCAAAAATATCTCGATTTGGCGAAGCAGTCAACCGAAATAGTTAAAGGAGCTGCCTTTAAGTTGGCGTTAGTTCAGTCGGGTAAGGATAAGCCCGTGTTTTTGGTTCAGGCGGTGCAAAAGACATCGGACTCTAAAAAATATTTGGATATAATGCAAGAAATTTACGGAATAATGGGTACGATGCATGTGCCCGGTCAAAAAGGTGCGTTAAGTTATAAATATAATAAAGGGGCGGGCAAAGTTGACGGGTTGCGTGTAGATGAATTGGTGATAGATATGGGGGAATTATTTAAAGCTGCAGGTAAAAATGCCAAAGCGAAAGAAGCGGAAGCAGTGCTTAAAATTCTTTTGGGTTCGTCGAAACTTAAAGTTAAGTTTGTTCCCGTTACGGATAAGTGTGTAGCGATTCAGTTTGGCGGGACGGATGAAAACCTCGAGGCGTTAATAAAAACGGTACAGGATAAGACGAGTCCGATAGATGTTGACCCGCGAGTCGTTAAAGTAGCGAAACTTTTGCCGAAAGAAAGAATAGGGGAATTTTATCTGGATTTGGGCGGCTTTGTCTCGGGAGTGATGAATATTGCGATGAAGTTTGCACCGACGGGTAAAGATGATGACGATGATGCAGATGAAGTTAAGACGGCTGAGTTTCCGAAGCTTACGACACCTTTGATTGGCAAAACAGTTACGGTCGTCGGCTCAGCGTTTAAGTGTGATGTTGTTGTTCCGTTTGCTACGATTCAAAAAATGAGCGGGTTAAAAGGAATGTTTGAAGCAATGATGCCCGAAAAGGGAGAATCGAAGGAAAAAGATAAGGATTGATAAAAAGTAGATAAGCGGAATTATTGGCGGCTTATGTCTTTTGGCAGGCCGCCAATTTGTTTTTGTTCGCACGGGCGGAGGCAGTTTTTTTGCTTCGCTCGTTAAGCTATGAAACTTTGAATGTTAGGAGTTTGTTCTAAAATGAAGCGTTGTTCGGTTTTGGGATTTGACGTGCCCGAAGGTTGATGATTTTAAGAGAAGCAGCATTTTGCGGACTGTGAAACAGGACGATAGATAAAAATTGAATTATGATAGGGTTCGAAATTTTACATAAAGACGAGAAGAGTAACGCAAGAGTAGGGCTGGCTCGTACCGAGCACGGGACGTTTCAAACTCCTGCGTTTATGCCCGTCGGAACTCGCGGGACAATTAAAGGACTTGTTCCCGGTCTGGTCGCAGAGACAGGCAGCGAAATAATTTTGGGAAATACATATCATTTGATATTAAGGCCCGGCTTGGATGTGATAGAAAGGTGCGGCGGATTGCATAAATTCATCGGCTGGGACGGGTCGATACTCACCGATAGCGGCGGATTTCAAGTTTTTTCGCTGGCAGAGCTTCGGAAGATAGATGATGAGGGTGTAACGTTTAGCTCTCATATAGACGGACAAATAATCCGGTTAGAGCCTAAAGATGTGATAAAAGCAGAAAATCGCTTGGGAGCTGACATTATAATGGCATTTGACGAGTGTCCCGAATGGCCTGTGGATTTTGAGCGGGCACAGCAAGCTGTCGAGCGAACAGTTAGGTGGGCGGAAATATGTAAACGGGTACATGAGCGGCAGGAACAGGGGCTGTTCGGGATTGTGCAAGGCTCGATGTTTCCCGAGCTTCGGGATGTGTGTCTGAAAAAAATAGTTGAAATCGGGTTCGACGGTTATGCGCTTGGCGGGCTTTCGGTAGGTGAACACCCTAACCTTCGTAAAAAAATCGTAGATGAGTTTGCTCCTAAATTGCCCGAAAAACAGCTTAGATATTTGATGGGCGTAGGTCGGCCCGTGGATATCGCAGAATCGGTGGCAGCAGGCGTGGATATGTTCGATTGCGTCCTGCCTACTCGCAACGGTCGGAACGGATATGCGTTTACGTCGTGTGGGGGAATAAAGCTACGCAATGAACGATATAAATTTGATTTCGGGCCAATCGACGCTAACTGCGATTGCTATAGCTGTCGAAATTTTTCGAGGGCGTATGTGAGGCATTTGTTTTTGGTTGGCGAGATGCTAGGCCCTATATTGGTTAGCTTGCATAATATCGCGTTCTTTCAAAATTTTATGTCGGAAATACGAGATGCGATACGAAATAATAGATTGCATGAATTTGTTGAAAAAGTACACGAGATATGGGAAGATTAACAAATTATGTGAATTGTGAAATTTTTTAGTTAATGTATGTTAAGTAAGTTTGCGGAGAAATTAAAATGATGACGGAAATTTTAGCACAAACAACCCAGCCTGCAGCTGGCGCGGGTCAGCCTTCGATGATGCAAATGTTGATGCCTATCTTGATTATCTTTATGGTGTTCTACTTTATAGCAATCCGCCC
>CAZKNI010000336.1:0-3166 GCA_964554055.1 uncultured Phycisphaerae bacterium
TTAACTTTATATCGCTTAAGAATTCTGAGTATAGAGCTAACATATATGCGCGTCGGCCTAAGCAGCTCATCAGCTACACTGCGATTAGGCCTAAACAATATATCATCACACTTGAGTTTAAGTTTTTCAAAAATAATTTTGCGAACAAGGCTATAACCGTTACTGTGCAAGCCATTGCTCTCTAGGCCAAGAATAATATCTCCGGGCTCTATTGCTCTTCCGTCAATTATTTTATTTCTGTCCGCTATGCCTACCGCAAAACCTGACAAATCAAAATCATTCGCATTATATAATCCCGGCATTTCCGCTGTCTCTCCTCCTATCAAAGAACAGCCAGCTTGACGACATCCATCGGAGATGCCTTTTAATAACTCGATTTCTCGATTAGGTTTGAGTTTTCCAATTGCAAGATAATCAAGAAAGAATAAAGGTTCGGCGCCAACGACAATCATATCATTAACACTCATTGCGACAAGGTCTATTCCTATTGTATCGAATCTCTTTGCCTGCTTAGCGACAAGTAATTTCGTCCCGACGCCATCCGTACACGCAACAAGCACAGGATTCCGATAATTCAGATGAAACACATTATCAGCAAGCGTAAGCTGAAACAATCCGGCAAAGCCACCTATTCCGCACAATACGCCGGGCCCATAAGTTCGCTTCGCCAGCTTGCCGATTTCTTCCGTCCAACGATCAGCGCCATCAATATCGACGCCCGCATCTTTATATGTAACTGCTTTATTTGACATCGCCCCCAATTATAAACTTCAAACGGCACCGTGCAAATCAAAATCTTTCTTAAAGCTTACTCGGATTCAATAGGGTAAATTTATAAGCAAACTTCAAGCACATTACGCGAATATTCCGCATTCATCTCAGGCTCGACATTAAACCTAATGCAACGTGCAAGATAATCCAGCTCAGCGGAATACGGGTCATTTTCCATTTTTAACCTTATCGGATCGGGCATCGTTATCTTGCCTTCAGAATATTGCATAATCGGACAATTATCGAGTGTATTCCAACTAATAACCCCTTCTGTTCCGACAATCAATATTTCTTCGCGAGTAGGATAGCCACGAGGATTGATTATCATAAGATTTTGTTCTATCGAGCCAATGCTACCGTCCGGAAATCTTATCGTCGCGGACGTATAATTATCCGTTTCCATTTTTTCGACATTCGAAGGATAAAATGCACGAGTTTTTTTATATACCGTTTGCGCTTTAGATTGCCCCATCAAAAAAAATAATGAATCAACAAGATGAGGGCCATTATGAACAAATTGTCCGCCCGACTCTTTTTTATAATAAAACGAATTTGGGGGATACGGGAAAAATGCACCTTTAAATGCTATACGCCCGAAAACAGGTTTACCGATTTTCCCCTCATCAATAGCTGATTTCATTTTTGTCAACTTATTTGTAAATCGACGCTGATGACCTGTCATAAACTTTACACCTGACGACCTAACAGCATCTATCATTTTATCTGCTTCTTCGAGGCTAATAGCCATCGGCTTTTCACACAATATATGCTTACCCGCACGAGCTGACAATATCGTATGTTCACAGTGAAACTGATCGGGCGTACAAATATCAACAAGTTCGATTTCCTCATTTTCCAATAATTCTTTTATATCGGCATAATATTGCACATTCCATTTTTTCGCTTCCTCACGTACGCCAGCTTCATCAATATCACACAAAGCAACAAGTTTGACACTTGGCGTTTTTGCTATCGCAGGCAAATGATTCGATGTCGCAATATTAGGCCTACCTGCCCCGATAACAGCCAACTTCACAGGCTCAAATTCCACAAATCTATTTTTCGCTAAATCATTCATCGGATTATCCTTAAGACTATTTGTGAATTTTAACTTCACATCCCGACTTTGCGCTATCTCTTGCAGCTTCCAGAACGAGGCTTACTCGCACAGCATCTGCGCCTCGCGCAAGGTTTACAATTTTCTTTTCGAGCAAAGCATCAACAACAGCTTGGCCTATCATATTAAGCGGAACGTTATCACAGGGCTCACTTTTGTCATTTATCGCAAATTGAGCGCGAATATTCCGTACATCAATCGTCCCCCGCTCCATACTGATATCAATCCAACTCAACATATTTCTCTTTGCCGGTATTCTCCCCGTGATAAGATTGGCAACAGCTCCGTTTTCGTATGTTATCGTTATTTTACCCAAATCTTCCATATCGTTTTTCTGATAATCATCGTAAAAGAAACTGCCTTGCTGACAATATACCGAAACAGGTTCGGATTCAATTATCCAATTTAAATAATCGATAGCATGAAACCCCGCATTCGTAACATCGCCCCCGCCATAGGCATTGACATAATCCGTGCTAGCTTTAAATCCAGCCAACGGCCCATTTGTCCATATATATCCCATCGTAGCGGAAAGCACTTTTCCCGCTTTGTTCGATGCAATCTGTTGTTTGACTTCGTCCAAGACACTGTGAAATCGCAGAGGCAAAGCAACGAATAAAAATTTTTTCTTCATTTCTGCATATTCGGACAATCTTCGAGCTTCATCAGCTGTCTTCGTCATTGGCTTATCACGTAAAACATGTTTGCCCGCATCAAAACACTCGCAACCCAATTCCAAAGCTCGCGAAGGCTCGCACATAAGTGAAATTAACTCTATATCGTCTCTTGCAAGCAATTCATGATAATTCTCATAATATTCCGCTCCAAGCTGAACAGCATAATTTTTGCGAATATTTTCATCAGCTCCTTCTTCCAACACATTACTCGCATTAGGATAATGAGAACAAGCGACAATTTTAACACGCTTATCAAGTTTTAAAATCTGCTCATACGAATGCTGGCCTCGAATCCCTATACCTATTACACCTACTCGAAGCTGATTACATTTTGTATCCATTATATTTCCTACAAAAACTCAAAAATCTATTGTGTCGACAAACCCGAAATTATCTTCTACTCTTATATGCCAACTGGACTGCTCGACTGCCGAATTCATTTTGTAATATCTCACATCGAAATTAATATTATCCGACTCTCTTTCATTAAAATTACAAAACGAACCTATATTAAAAGTCCGATTTGCAAATTGCAACTTTTTGTTTGCTTTTCCTTCAACTCTACATTGTTTTATCATGGACAGCATATCGCCTATACACA
>CAZKNI010000337.1:0-5612 GCA_964554055.1 uncultured Phycisphaerae bacterium
GAAGATTATGTTTGGCTGTGTTTGTTGGTTTTGTTTTGGTTGCAGGCTCTGTTAGTCAAGCGTCGCTTTTAATTACGGAGTCGTTTGATTATTCTGCCGGCGCGCTTAATGGTAAAGATGGAGGCACAGGCTGGGGGGGCAAATGGGTTGTTACCGATCCCGACGGAACAGCAGTAGTTACACAATCCGGCTTGACATTCGGTAATATGCCTGTTTCCGGAGGAGCTGCTGAGATTTCTATCGCTTCGACAAGTGCGTTTGTTGATATGAAAGCTACAAGAACAGTATCTAATATGCCTAATACGGGTGATGATTTGTGGGTTAGCTTTTTGTATAAGCGCAGTGATAGCGCTATAGGTAATAACGGTAGCAGGTCCGCTGAGATAAGGCACAATGGAACTAATTTTCGAATGCAAGTTAAACGAAGCGGTTCTCAGGGGTCAGCTCTGGATTATGGTGACGGAACTTATGCAACGAACGGAACTAAGAACATACAAGACGGAAATGTGTATTTTGTAGTTGCTCGATTCGGTGATGTTGGCGAAGCTACGGGCAAACATGCGTTGATGTGGATTTTAACACCTGAAGATTACGAAGCGGTTACAGCGGACGGAACGGTTTCCGCAACGGAGCTTGATGCGAATTATTATCTGCGCTTAGATGACGGACATAGTCAGGAGACTTTCGGAGCAATTTGGATGGGAATAGCAACAAGTCAGGCGCCTTTTTCAGTGATTTTCGATGAGCTTAAATATGGAACAGATGCAAATGATGTCGTACCTATGCCGATTCCCGAGCCTGCAACAATAGGGTTGTTTGCAATCGGGACAATGGGGTTATTCTCGAGAAAAGCTAAATAATAAGAAAGTATTGTTAGGTTAGCAATTAAGAAGTTTGGCTGATAGAGGAGTTGCCCTTCTCTATCAGCAGTAGAAGCGGTATATAGGTGTTTTGTTCGATAAGGAAGTGTATAATGATTCGAAAAAGCGGTTTGCACGGTTTTACGCTTATAGAACTTTTGGTTGTTGTCGCTATAATAGCGGTATTAGTTGCGATTTTGTTGCCTGCATTGAATAGCGCAAGAGAGTTGACGAGGCGGACGGTATGTCAATCGAATCAGCGTCAGTGTGCGACAGCGATAATGATGTATGTAGGGGAAAACAACGGTTGGGCACCTAAGAACTTCGGTAATAGTCCCGCTCACGGTGATTTGCCTTATAATTCTTTGCCTACTCGGTGGATAGGTGAAACTGTTGTTGAACCGTTACTTTTGTATATGAAAACGACATCGCCGATGAGTTGCCCGAATGTGAAGTTCAAAAATCCGTTTGAATATACGAACGGTAATCCCGCTAACGGATATACGAGATATTGGTCGTCTTATCAGATATATTTGATAGGATTAGGAGATTCTTGGGCAAGCCACTTTTTAGAGAATAATATATCGGCGGCAAGTAGGCATTTGGATAACAATGAGCCGACCAAAATGATTTTAGCTGAACGAAATCAATATCACATAGGTCTGGGATGGGGATTTAGCAATCATAGCGATATGGGCGGAGTTGCGATTTTTGTCGGTACTTTGAATGAATTCATAAAGCATATCAGAGGAAATAATCGTACTTATGTCGATGGCCATACCGAATGGGCGGGGCCTGAAAGTATGGGAGCGGATAGCGCCGCTATCGATGAGAATCCTCTTCATGCCAGATATGATTTGTTTAGTACTCCCGGCAGGCGTCCTTGGTATTGGTAAATAGCCAACGAATCGTATATCGTATAAAATCTTTTTCAATAACTTTCTAATAAAAGTAAGGTGTGCTTATGTTTAAAATTGCACAGGCAAAATCGGTTTGTCTATTGTTATTGTTGTTTAATTTTTTGTTTGTCGGGGTTTTGAATGTGAGGGGAGAGATTCCGTTAGCTTTTTATGCATCTTTTGATAAAGGTTTTGCTGCTGATTTTGCGTTAGGGAAAGCTCAGCCGTTTAGCTTGGGATTTTATCTTCGGAGCGTGGAAGGGTTTAATGGCAAAGCGATAGATGTTGTTCCGAAAGATTTTATTCGATTTTCAACAAGAGATAATCTGCCGATGGATTCCTGTACGATTAAAGTATGGGTTAAGCTCAATTGGGTTCCCCCGTTTTGGCGTGAAGCTTACGGAAATCAGGTTCAGTGTATTTGGATGACGGGGCACACGAGATATCCGAATTATATTGCGCTGAAAATCGAACAGCCACGGACGATAAATCCGAATGAGATAGGAAATCTTGTTTTACGAATCGCAAGCGCAAAAGGGAAAATGGTTTTAAAGAAGCCTTTAATTGGCTGGGATTTGGATAAATGGAGAGAGATTGTCGTTACGTGGAAAAGACCCGGGCGGGTAAAATGGTATTTGGACGGAAAAGTTATAAGTGAAAGAGATGATGCGCCGATTCCCGAAATTTCCAGCGAAGATATGAAGGATATTTATTTCGGAACAAATGTTAATCAATCTGCCTATGCGAGGCTTGATAATTTTGACGGGGCAATCGATGAGGTGCAGATATTTAAAGGGTTTGACGTTAAAGCATCATTGAGCGAGGTTAAAGAATTTGTCAAGGTTCATAGGAAAGTGCAATCGGTGGACTTGCCGCATCGACTTAGATGGATAGGGGGGAATAGGTATCGTATTAATCTTGTCGTTGAAGGTGTAAAAGGTAAGTGGCGCAGTGTGCCGGTGAAAGCTGACATTGATTTTGGCAGATGTTTGAAATCGTTGAATGTTCAATTTGACAAAATAAGTAGAAATTCAGTTAGACTGGTTAAATATTCTTTTAAGACAGGTGAGCCAGTTGTTTATGACGAGAAGTATAGCGATGAGCGCAAGTATTATAGGCCTTTCGTGATGGATGAAGAGTTTTGGTGTGGGAATAAAGGAGTTATCCGCTGGCGCGAAGATACGCCTGCAGAGAAAGCTGTATATGTAATTTATTTTGATACGGATGAGGTTTATGAAAGTCCGTTTCCGAAAGAAATTCCAATGATAGGAAACGGTGATAGGTTGAGACTGGGAGTGAAAGGTACGGAAGGGACGCTTGCGGTGGGTGCTTGGGGCGATTTGGACGTTTATGACTTTGACAAAGACGGAGATTATGATGTTTTAATGGCGAGTGGATTTTTGACGCGGTGTAATGATGGCTTGCAGAACGGATATTATTATTACGAAAATATCGGAAAAGACAAAAAAGGTCGATATTTATTCGCTCCGCAGCGTCGAGTGAAAAACGCTTATGGAAACAATCGTTGGGGTGTTTTGCATGGAACATCGGTTCCACAAATAGTCGATTGGAATAATGACGGGAAACAAGATATGCTTGTTTTGGGGCATTTAACGCAGGTCTGGGCGGAATTGAGTTGGGATGGGGTATGGAAAAGGCCTATTGTAACAAAGTGGCATTGGATTGATATGGGGCAAGGATATAAACTTTCGAGGTTGGAACGTGCAAGGCTTGTGGATTTGAACGGGGACGGTCTAAAAGAACTTATCGATGCTTATAATATTTATCCTAACAGAATGACGAATGAAGAACCGAAATTCGATTATGATGTTAAAATGCCTATTTGGGTTGACGGTAAGCCTATAGATACATCTCTTATTAAAGGCTTTAGACCTTTGCCCGTTGATTTTGACGGTGACGGTGATGTGGATTTGCTTTTCGGCGGAATGCTTCATTGGATTATGTATTTCGAAAATGTAGGTACACGGACGAAGCCGATGTTAACCTATCGAGGTGTGTTGAAAACGTATAGAGGAGAAGATTTGGATATTACGGGTGAGTTGATAATACCTGTGGCAGTCGATTTCGATAAAGATGGCGACGTTGATTTACTCTGGGGAAATGAAAACGGACAGATAGGATATAATGAAAATATAGCAGGTGCGCATAAAAGGCCTAAATTAAAGCAAACAGTGTTCTTTCAACAAAAAAATCCTTTTTTGGATTCAGGTACGATTGTTATTCCCGTTGTGTTTGATTGGGACGGAGACGGAGATTATGATATTATCACGGGAGCATCCGACCAGTATATTTTGTTTTATGAGAATGTCGGTTCAAATAATCATCCTGTATGGAAAGAAGGAGTAAAACTTAAAGCGGGTGGAAAGGTGATTCAGCTTATAGCTGGTGCGGACGGGTCTGTTCAAGGTCGTTATGAAGGACATTGGGGATATAACAATCCTGAGATAGCTGATTGGGACGAGGACGGATTGCCCGACTTGATAATCAGCAATATTAAAGGTGAGCACATATTTTTCAAAAATATCGGCACACGAAAGAAACCTGTATTGGCAAAAGGCAAGAAAATAAAGGTGCGTTGGGGAAAAGAAGGTGCAAAATATCCGTTGTGGCTGACATTTACTCCCGAAAAAAATACTCTTGTTACCGTTTGGCGCACTCGTCCTGTCGTTATCGATTGGAACAAAGATGGCTTGCCGGATTATATTACTCTCGATGAAGAAGGGAAATTATCGCTGTATTTGCGAGAAAAGAACTCTGACGGGACACTTGCTTTGTTGCCCGGTAAAAGGATTTTTAAATGGGATTTAGGTACGTCCCGCTTAATGATATGGAACAGAAAACCCAATGCCCAAAAAGGAGCGAGCGGCAGAACGGTGTTGAATATCGTCGATTGGGATAATGATGGGGATTATGATTTGATAACCGATGGACTTAATGCACGATTGTTCGAAAACGTTACCGATAACGAACATCCTCATTTCGTCGATAGAGGAGATTTAGTTGAGGACAGACTCGTAAATCATAATACGGGTCCTTACGTTGTCGATTGGGATAACGACGGGCGATATGATTTGTTGATAGGTGCGGAAGACGGCCATATGTATTATTTTCATCGTGCGTATATCGAAAATGATTGTCCGAATGTGCTTTATTGCAGAGTTGAAAGGAGATAAATTTAATGCTTCTTTGTTTGTCAGGGATTCGTGGTCTCGACGTTTTGTCGATATTAGTATATTTGTCAGTAATGGGGTTGATGGGATTATACTTTTCGCGTCGGAATAATAGCACCGAAGAATATTTTTTGGGCAACAGAGCGTTTCCCGGCTGGGCAGTGGGTCTGTCTATGTTGGGTACGTCCATTAGCTCAATCACGTTTCTCGCCCTTCCCGCAGCAGCGTTTATCCTCGATTGGCGAATGCTTGTTCCGAATCTTACGCTTCCTCTAATAGCGATAATAGCGGTTAATGTTTTTATTCCTCTGTTCCGCCACGGCAGAGCGACGTCGGCTTTCGAATATTTGGAAAAGCGTTACGGTCAGTTAGCACGGCTATATGCAGCTATCAGCTTTATTTTTTTGCAGATTATCCGGTTGGGTACGATATTGTATTTGGTCTCTATTCCGATAAGCATACTTACGGGCATAAATATTCTTTGGATAATAGTTATAGGTGGCGTGTTCATAGGCTTTTATACGGTTGCTGGCGGCATAGAAGCGGTTATCTGGACAGATGTTATTCAGACGATAATTTTATTGGCAGGAGGAGTTATCAGCATCGGGTATGTGATATATGATATTCCCGGTGGCTTATCTAAGATTATCGAAGTAGCGTCG
>CAZKNI010000338.1:0-2914 GCA_964554055.1 uncultured Phycisphaerae bacterium
AAATGACAATAATAATCGTTGAATTTGAAGATATAACGGCTGAAGCCTTTCACTTTTGACGCGATACTCGCCTATAATCTGTTTGACCATAAGTTCGCTGTCGCTAAAAATATGCAATGCTTTTATCTTATGTTTCCTCGCACATTGCAAGCCCTTCAAAAGCCCTGTATATTCCGCAACATTATTTGTCGTTTCCCCTAAGAAAATTCCTTCGGATTCTATTACGCCGTTCTCCGGGATTTTGAGAATATAGCTACACGCAGCGGGACCCGGATTTCCTCTTGCCCCGCCATCAACATAGAGTTCTTTGTAATCAGACATCTTATTTGTTCGTTTTTTCCGTTTCTTCTTTGGACATATATAAAATTCTGCCACAATTATTACAAATTTGTAGCTCTTGACGAGTCATAAGAGAATTTACTCTTTCAAGGGGTATCGACATATAGCAGCCTGAACAAATATATTCTTGCGCTTTCGGATTGGGCTTTATTACTTCCGCCAGAGCTTCTCCCTCATGATGTCCTGCAACTCTTTGGAATATTACTAAATCTTCCTTTGGAATCCTATTTGCAATTTCTTTGTATTCCGCTTCTAACTTTTCTATCTTTTCTTTGAGGCTCGAATTTTCCTGTTCGACTTGCATTTTGCGTCGTTCGAGCTCCTCACGAGCAACTTGTAAATTCTCCTTCATTTTTTCGAGGTCTGATTTTTGCTTATCTATCTCCGTCAATTCTTGCAAGATTTGCTCTTCTATTTTAGAGTTATCCGCCCGAGCAGTATTGAGTTGAGTAAGGAGGGAAGAATATTCTTTATTACTCTTTGCAGAATTTAACTGAACTTGCAGCTTAGAAATTCCCGTTTCGCGAGTTTTGCATTCAAGCTCAAGTTGGGCAACTTGGGCTTGCCTGTGTTTGATTTCTTCAGTTTTTGCTATTATCTGCTCTTCCTGCTGTTTTATTTGAATTTCTTGCTGGTAAATTTGCCTTTCTTTCCGGTGAAGCTGCTGTTTTAGTCCTCGTAACTTACTTTCCACCGCCTGCAAATCATGCAAGGCTTCCAGCGATTGAGAAATCATTGAAACCTCCACTCTTTCGATTTTGAACTATTTAGTTGTTAAATATTATGTTTAGCAGTATATCTGCATAAATAGATAATTATCGTTTTTTTTCTTTATTCTGCAAGATTAATTTTGCTATTTTTAATGAGTTAGCGAAAGAACGTTTGCTTAGGGAAAAGAAATGACCGATAATTTTATAAATAATTTTAGAGGGTAATATTATGCGTATATTATTAGCTGGCGGTGCGGGATTTATCGGCATAAATCTTACTAAAAGACTCGTTAAAAATGGGCACGAGATAATTGTTATCGACAATTTGGCAACGGGATTAACGGAAAATGTCGAAATTTTACAACAGCTTGGCGTAATGTTTATAAAACACGATATTTGTAACGTAATTACGCAGGACATGGGAAAAATCGACGCAATTTTTAATCTTGCCTGCCCTGCAAGTCCCATAGATTTCGGGCCGAGGGCAATTGATATCCTTGCCGTCTGCTCCAAAGGATTATTTAATTTGCTCGAACTTGCACGAAAACATAATGCTAATTTTTTACAAGCGAGTACAAGCGAATGTTACGGCGACCCGACAGTCAATCCGCAACCCGAAACTTATTGGGGAAACGTAAACCCGATAGGCTTGAGAAGCTGCTATGATGAAGGAAAAAGATTTGCGGAAGCTCTTACGATGGCATATCATCGGAAATACGGAATACAAACGCATTTAGCAAGAATTTTTAATACGTACGGGCCTAATATGCGTAGCGACGACGGAAGAGTATTGCCAAATTTCATTACACAGGCATTCGAAGATAAGCCTTTGACTGTTTATGGCGACGGAACACAGACGAGAAGTTTTTGCTATGTCGATGACCTTGTTGACGGATTAATCAGATTGATGAATTCCGATTACGCTAAACCCGTAAATATCGGAAACCCCGATGAAATTACAATATTACAATTAGCTAAAGAAGTAATAGAGTTAACAAACAGCAATAGCGAGATAAAATTTTTACCGTTACCCGATGATGACCCGAAAATACGCAGACCCGATATTGCTTTGGCAAGAAAAATTTTGAATTGGCATCCGACGACAGATAGAATTACGGGTATAAAGAAAACCATAAAATATTTCAAAGAGACCGCTCAATAGATATAATCGGGTATATATTTAAGAGAGGAAAAGGAAGTTTATCATTTGATGATGTCAGACGAACAAATTTCGCTTCCTGACAATATTCATTGCAAAGAGCTGGAGATAGCAATTCGAAACGTAAAAACCTTATAAAAACATAATTAAACAAGGATGCAGCTATGATAAAACTCGGAATAATCGGAGCGTGCGGGCGGATGGGCAAGCGCATTGCCTGTCTTGCTGCGGAAGACAAAAAGTTCAGACTTGTCTGCGCAATAGAAAAGCAAGGGCATATCGATATAGGGAAAAATTACGGAACGCTAATAGGTGTCGATAATATTGATATTGTCATATCGGATTCGATGCAAGAGCAACCGGATGTATTGATTGACTTTTCATTACCGGAATCAACAATGAAATGGGTTGACATTGCATCAACTCATAAGATTCCGATTGTAATAGGAACAACCGGATTAACAAACGAAGATTTGTCTAAGATTGCGTTGGCAGCTGACAATATTGCGATTGTTCAGGCACCGAATATGTCCGTCGGAATGAACCTTTTGTTCAAATTAGCAGGACAAGTATCTAAGATTTTAGGAGACGATTATGATATTGAAATCGTCGAGCAGCATCACCGGTTCAAAAAAGATGCGCCCAGCGGCTCCGCTTTGGGGATATTAAAATCCATATCAGATGCTAAAGGAAAAACACCTGAAGA
>CAZKNI010000339.1:0-3501 GCA_964554055.1 uncultured Phycisphaerae bacterium
AATTTGCCCCATAGCAAAAGAGTAACGACAGCGCCTAATGAAACAAAACTGGCACTGATGAGTGCAATATTTTGTCCGAACCCAAGCCTTATCAGATAGACAATGCGAAAAGGCTCTGCCATTCCAAGAGCTAAGCCATAGCCAATTACATATATAAGAAACGGACGATATTTCTTGTCCTTTATCGGTGAGCTTATCATTTTAAGCCAAGGAATTTGCCGAGAAAATGAACTTATCGGAGGAGATTTCACCGGAAGCAAAACGAGTATGCGAATAACTTGAGCTACAAAAGCGACAAGGATGACAATCCTCAATTTCTGCCAATCGGGATTTCTGCCGAGATATAATCCTGTTATAATCAATATGAGCACAACCATACTCTGCCACGATGTCCTTAATTTGCCCAACAATCTGCCTCTTATCTGTTCCGGCGTTACCGCTCGCAATAATCCCATCCACGCGGGCATTGTTACTTGCATTGCAGATTGCCTTAATGTTATACAGCAGGCGAGCAAGCCTAAAGCAGCTGTCGTTCCCCATATCACGGAAATTTTTTTGATAAAAATTATCGGCACGGTAGCTAAAAATGAAATTGTAAATGTTGTGAATATATATTTTTTTCTGGGTATTCGTTGTGCAAGAGAAACGACAGCTGCTTGGAGAATAGATACAGCGAATATCAAAAAACCGAGCAAGCCAATATAGCTTTCTTTCCCGCCAAGATTTAAAACAATAAGCCAAAGAATATTTCCCGCGAAAACCTGCCCGCCTATGACTGCAAAAACAGCGGATATGAGCATACATCGAAAACTTCTCTTCTGCTCTGCAGCTGACAATTCCGATTTAGACAAGTTGTCCGAATCAGCTCGGGCGTTATGCCCCGTTACGGAATTATTAGAAAAATTGGAATTCAAAGAGTCGCTCATGATATATTTGTATTATCGGTTCAACAGCTATCAATCAAGAAATGTCAACAATTTAAAGCCATATTCCGGATTCAATTTACGCTGAGCATTTATGCCTTCCAATTCGATAATGATAAGCTCGAGTATGCAAAACACTTCTGCACCGCCACGAGGACATCCTACCAAAACGGTATCTTTTCTGCCGAAGCTCATATGAATGTGCATTTTGGGGCCTTCGTCCTCCCAAAAAATCGTTCCCGTTCCGACTATTTCGCGAGCATCGTCAAACTCTCTCATAACAGGCTTGGGCTTACCGGATGTATTCTCAGGCCCGACAACAACCTTCGCACGCCTAATTCCGCCAACAGCAATAACTGACGCAGCACGAATATTTTCTTTACGTGCAATGCCTTCAACACATTCATAAACATTGTCTTCATCATCGAGCTTGACAACAATTGTTCTGCCGACTCTTCCTATTCTGTAATCCATAACAACAACTCCGATTTTCTCTTTGTCCAATATAATTATGCTTCTGTTTATTCCGCTAACATCGTATCAGCGAAAATATTAAGCGTTTCTATCCAAGGATAATAGCTGTAAGGCAGATTTCGTTCGGATACAAAGGCTTTTATGCTACTTAAGCTCCGCTCGTATATTTCCATCTGCGAATAATCATTTTGGGGCTTACAAAAATATGTCCTGCATCCAATCGGGCGATAATCTCGAACGGAACAGCCCGCACCTGTCAAATAAGGACAAATATTCCCCCGAGGCTTTTTCAACAACGAAACGTTCATAAGAAAATATGCAAATTCAATATTACTGACAAACAAATCAAGCTTGCTATGCTCGAAATCACAACACCGTTTACAATTCTCGCAAATATTCCCAAACAATGCCACTTCTCGGTCGATTTGACTATATACCTGACGCATATACGCCCCGATTTGTCCCCTTATCTCTTTCGTCTCCATCAAAGATTGTAATTGCACCGCAATATTTAACATGGCGAAGAATCCGCTATTTTTTCGATTTCGTCAATACGATGTAATTCCCCCCGATTTATACCGGGACATCTTTTGTTAGCTTGAAGCCAATCATCAACCGTTTCTATATTCATTTTCCAAAACGGCCAAGTCCGACATTGTTTTGGCCTAACGGGATAAATTTTGCATTTTGCCCCATCAAACGTTCGTTCCAAGAAAATACAATCGTAATTTTCCTTTTTTGATTTTTCGCGCAAGCTTAATCTCTTACCGACCTGCTTTAGATATTCATCAACAAATTGCTCGACGGGAATTCCGAGATATTGAACAATCCGCATTATTTCCTGCTCCGTTACCCAGACATAACCCGGCATTCCGCCGCAACATCGCCCACATTGCATACACTCAAAGCGTAAGCCACCGCTATACCATTTATCTTTGTCCGATGACACCGTTTCAAATCCTTTCGTTATAGGCAAGTTTTCAGTATCAGATTAAACAAATAATATCCTGCTAAAGCGACAAATGCAAGCAACAGGACTTATAAAAAAAGAACCCCTTAATAGGGGTTCTTTCGCAGGACCGGAATTAATTTTTTCAGTCCCTTACTTCTTTCTCCTCACTAATCCCGGAACACCAGCTAACAACAACATCATTGTTACAGGCTCCGGAATCGCTATAATGCTTCCTGTTGACGGCGGATATCCCGGTGAAGGAACGCCTATGCTGTCAAGTGCAGAAGCGGGACCACCTGCCGCATTTTGATAATCTTGAATGATAAACTCCCATACTTCACCTGCTTGGAAAATATTGTCAGGTATAATGCTTTCATATACAAGCGGCTTGTTTACACCTACCGAATCGATTTTAAAAGCCAATTCTCCGTTAACCCAACCGTCATAATTCGTCAATGTCGTTTCGGGGTCCGCAACATACCAAACTTCCTGCCAATCCACATGTGTAAGATTTGTCATCGTAACCAAAACATTAGGAATCTGCGGATCATCGTACGGAGGCTCCGTACAAGATGTTATTTCTGTTTCTTCATCATAAGCATCTATTTCTTCATTTGCTGGAAAAGGTCCCTGCTGACCGCTAGAGCCATTTACCCCAATCCCTAATTCATGAACCATTGGAGGCACCAAAAGCGGGTCCTGCGGACCATCTTGAAAATCCACATTTGTAGGAACAGCATTTGCAAAATTGGCAATTAATACGACACAACAAATTGTAAATAATACCCGTTTCATAACACGTCTCCTTCTTTAAAAAAACCGACCAAATATTACAAACCCAAAACCCTAAAACTTTAATAAAATACATCCGGATATTTCTATTGAACGATTAGATATTGCTATAACCTCCTTTCCCCTACAATATCACCTTTGATAAGATAACTAATTTTAACGGTTTTAAGTTGTTACAGTACTTTAAAATCCGCTTTCTATCTTAAAATAAGTCAAACGACCTTTATTGTATCAAAATATACAGGCCTGTACTGCCTAAACAGCTCGTCCAGGCCTGGGAGGGAGAGAGAGAGAGTTTTTCGCAAATTCGTTAATTGGCAATCGGAAAATCAGGTACCGCCAATCTTAATAACCTTAAAC
>CAZKNI010000340.1:0-5634 GCA_964554055.1 uncultured Phycisphaerae bacterium
CCATAACTGAAAAGTATAATTTACGTAATATTCATTTATATGAAAATGAGCCTTGGATACGATATGAGCCTAAAGGGAAGATGCTTGTTTTGCCGGAAATTTTTCCTGACGGAATAATGATTCCCAAGAGAATGATAGGCGAAAACATTATTCATCTTCCGACGGTAAAAACTCATATTTTTACAACAACAACAGGCGCAATGAAAAACGCATTTGGCGGGCTGCTTCACGAAAAGAGGCATTGGACTCATAGCGTAATTCATGAGACGCTTGTCGATTTGCTTCGGATACAGAAAGAAATTCATCCCGGCGTATTTGCTGTTATGGACGGTACATTTGCAGGCGATGGGCCGGGGCCGCGATGTATGACGCCTTACGTGAAGAACATAATTCTCGCAAGTTCCGATCAAGTTGCTATCGATGCGGTAGCTGCAAAGCTTATGGGATTTGACCCTATGAATATAAAGTTCATTCGCATAGCAACCGAAGAAGGGCTTGGAACGGGTATAATGGACGAAATAGAAATTGTTGGCGATGACATTTCTGGCGTGAATTGGAACTTTGAAGGGCCATACAAGAGATTAACATTTGCCGCTCGAGGACAACATATGATTTATTGGGGGCCTTTAAAAAAGCTTGAGAAAGCCCTGTTGCGTTCGGAATTTATTGCTTGGTGGAGCTATCTTGCCAGCTATATTTATCATGATGTATATTGGCTTCCTTTTGTCGGGAAGGATAATTTGCGGAAGGCACTTTCGAGTCAATGGGGTCAGCTGTTTCAAAATTATCTTAAACTTCAGCCGACCGAAAGGGGATTTGACATTTAGCTTTGTATATTTCGGAAATGTTCAGTCTCGTCAGTTGCGAACAAAATAGATTGTTTCGTCTATTGAGAATAGGCTTATCGCTGACAAAGCTTCGTCAGCGATAAGCCTATCAGCTCTTAAATTCTCTCGCGCCCCTTACGGAGGAAACCGAAATAGCTGCGTCATTCGCTTAAGCGGTTTGCCGGAATATCTTTGTCAATAGGCAAAGATTTTAGGTTCTTGAGTATGTGCTGAGGGCTTTTCCTGTGAGCTAACTCGATTCTGTTTCTAATATACTCGAGTTTGACTTTTCTATATTCATCGTAGAGCAGATTTGTTTTGTGTGCGTAATTCCAGCTACATCTTCGTAAATAAACAACGCTTATGCCGATTGCAGAAAAAATAAGAATGATGAATAATATTCTTACAAAAGTCATTTCCTTATTCCGGCATATTTGGGCCGACCGCTAATTCTTCATTGGCGGGCAGCTTGAGTTTTATTCCGCTACGCAGAAAGTCGGGATTTTTCAGAATATCACGGTTGAATTTATAGATTTTTTTCCAAGCTTGTTCCGAGCCGTAAAATCTCTTCGCAATTTTACAGAGCGAATCGTTGCTTTTTACAACGTATGTTTTAAATCGTATGTTTTGCGTTTTATTTTTTGAGGAAAGTGTAATGTTTACCGGCTTGAGGTTTACAATAGCTGCTATTTGGGGATTTTTGACAGGTTTTAGCAGCTGAGTTTTGTTTGTAGAGCGTTTGTCTGCGGTAACAATGCTTGTATCGTCTGCGGGTAATTTCAGTTTTTGTCCTGCTCTTAGTTTTTCCGGTTTGGAAATATTATTTAAAGCCATTACTTTTTTTATCATTTTATATGCTTTGTTCGGATAATATTTTTGGCATATTCCAGCGAGCGTTTCGCCCGGAGCTACGAGGTGAATTCCGATAAAATCAGTCTTGTCAGGTTGATTTGGGGTGTTGATTGCTAAATTCGTAGGCTGATTGGCAGCGATGTTTTCGATTTCCGTGTGTGTTGGCGCGGAAGCTGGAATCTGTTTTGTTAATGCCCTTGTTGATTTTGCTGGAATGAGTTTCTTCATTTCGGGTGCGAGTTTTTCGAATTTTTCGCGATTTTTCTCCGTATTTTGTAGCGAATTATAATTATGGGTTTTGTCGTTAGGTGTTTTTTGTTCCGCTTTATTATTTGCCCCTATTTTAATGTTTTCAGGATTTGAGTGAGAGAGATTGATTTTGTTAGCAATATTTTTAGATGCTCTTGCGAGTTGAGGCGGATTCGTGTTTTGAGGAGGCACTAATTCGACGACGGGATGATATGCTGACATTGAAGGTGTACTAAATTCTTCTCGTGAAGTTCCCTTTTCCGATAGAATAATCCCGAATAATATGATAAAAGCTAAGCCAACTAATAAACCTATTTTTGTTTCTTTCGTCATCGCCATCTCCTTATGGCTAAGAAGCGTCAATTTGGTCAAAAATCCGTTTATATATTTATATCGAACATAAACATAAAAATTATAAATTTTTTGCTTATATCTTTTGAATAGCACGTAATTTTGCAGAACGTGCTCTCGGATTTTGCAAAATTTCGTTAGCTTCGGGTTTTATGGGTTTCGTTGTAAGAATTTTATATATGCCCGCAGCTTCATTTTTCCGAAAATTTTCTTTAACGATTCTGTCTTCAAGGCTATGGAAACTTATTACAGCGAATCGCCCCGACGAGCTGAGTATTTCCGGGACATTTTCCAGTAACTTTTCCAAATTCGTTAGCTCGTTGTTGACAGCTATTCTCAAAGCTTGAAAAGTTTTAGTTGCGGGGTGAATTCTTTGCTTTGCTAATTTTTCCGAAGAAAATCCGAGAGCTTGACAGATAATTTGAGCTAATTGTTTTGTTGATTCTATTCTGCTATTTCGGCGAGCCTGACAAATTAATTTTGCAATTTTTCTGCTTTTCCCTTCTTCTCCGTATTTGAAAATCAAGTCAGCTAAATCTTGCTCTTTCATCGAATTGATTATATCCGCTGCGGTTTTTGGCAGGTTGATATTCATTCTCATATCAAGAGGTCCTGCTTTTTGGAATGAAAACCCTCTGTTTTTGTCGTCAAGCTGAATGCTGCTGACGCCAAGGTCAGCATATATTAAATCAGCTGATTTGATGTTTAGCTCTTTTAGCACATCAGCAATTTTCCCGAAATTAGCATTGATGAAAGTTATATTATCGGAATATTCTTTGAGATTTTCTTTTGCTATATCAATTGTTTGTGAATCAATGTCGAGTGCGATTATTTTGGCGTTTCCATTTGTATGCTTCATAATCGCTTTGCTGTGTCCGCCAGCTCCTACGGTGCAATCGACGATAATTTGCCCTTGTTGTGGCTCTAATATTTCGATAAGTTTCTCTTTGAGTACCGGAATGTGAGATAAATGTTTTTCTTTCTTCATATACGCCTTTATTTTTTTATCAAATTGCTGTATGACCTTTGTAAGAACAGTTACTTTTATTCGTCGTTGCTTATTGTAATTGTTTTGCTGCACTCGGATTACATCGAATCCAGTTTGGCTTTTGCGTATTCCGAAAGCTCAACATTTTTTAGAAGTGATGTTTTTGATTTAAGGTGTTCTAATCGTAAAGCTATTTTGTTAAGCTCGTCAATTTTCGGTAGAGAAGTGTCTAAAAGGCAATTGTTGATGTTTATTTGCTCGTTGCAGAATTTTTGTCGATTCCGTTCCGTAATAATTAACATAGCTTTACTCCGTTTTATTAGATAAAAATGGCTGCGAGCTGAGTGACATCCTTGCTTCCCGAGCCCGCGCCAACATTTGAATGTGCTCAGAGAGTCCGTTCTCCACATATTGTTCCCATTCTTGGCGATTCCATAGCTCAAGATGGTCTCGAACTCCGATGATTATGACTTCCTTGCCTAAATTTACCCGCTGAATCATTTTTTCGGGTATTACGACTCTTCCTGTTTTGTCGAGTTCAAGTAGCCTGGCTAATCCGAATGTAATTTGCTCAAATCTTAGAATTTTTTCATCGGGTATCAATTCTGCCGGTGATTGTGAAACCAGTTTTTCATAATATCTGTCCGGATATAACCATAATTTCTTATTAGGACCTATAATTAAGTAATATTTGTCGCCAATTGTTTCGGGAGAAAGCAGCTGTCTGAATTTAGAAGGAATAGACAGCCGATTTTTAGAGTCAAGTGTATGTTCATATTCTCCCGTGAATAGCATGTTTAAATTTTTTCCTAAAATTCCCTTTCGCTAAGGGCTGTAATGGGATTTTATGGGTTTTCAAGGGATATAATATCACAAAAATGGGAATATGCAATAATTAAATCGAAAAAAGTGAAAAAAATAAAAAAATTTTGGTTTTATGAAAACCAGAATTGCTTTTATGTGATTATGAGGTATAATTAAATAGAGAGTAGCGTCAAAAATGCTATTAGAGACAAGGAAATATTTGACAGAATAAAGAAAAAATAAAATTGAGTTTGATTTGGGTCGTCAAAATTTACGATAATTTTTTAGGTTTTTTATAAAAGCTTATAACAAACAAGACGCGGAAGCTGTAAATTAAGGGCGAAATTAAATTAGATAATATTTGATTTTACCTATACGGATTATTTGGATTAATTGTGTTTATAAGTAATATTTATTTGCTCTTTAACAATTTGGGGGCGAACGGCTTCGACCGGACAGAAGAAGGTCAGGTTGCGTGTCCAGGGTATCGGGTGGCCTGGTAAAAAACCCGATGACGTTAATTAAGCGTCGATACTAATTACAGAATGGCTGCCTAATATCAGGTAGCCCGTCCGAAAGACATTGCCTGTGTGTCTTTCAGGGCGCAGGTTAGCAGGCTTGATGTCAGATATTGCCCGGATGTCTGTCATCGAGATTTTTTCGGGCTTGATTCCGAGAATCCTGCCGATAGGAGTCTCGAGAATCGAGAAATAAAATATCGGCTATGCACGTAGAAGCCTGGCTGGAACTGTTACGGGACGGGGGTTCGATTCCCCCCGCCTCCACTGGATTGTAGGTTTGTGTATTTTGGAATGTTGATTTGAGATTTTCTATGAGTTTGCGTTATGAGTAAGTCGGATTGTGTCGTGTCTCGTCAGACGGATAAAAAATGTAAGCGAGTATTGTTTGTTTCCAAACTCTCGGAGGATAAGCAAAAGAGTAATGAAGTGTTAGAATTTCTTTCCGAGCATTTTGAAATAATACGAGCTAATAATTTTGAACAGGCCCTGTCGGAATTAAGGCGGGGTCAATTTTATTTTATAATTTCCGAAGGGAAGGAATCTTTTCCATTGGAGCAGGCAGCTGTTGCTGAACAGGCAGCTGTAATTTTGGAAACGATAGGTCAGGGAGTAGCAATTTTAGACCTTGAAGGAAATATAGTTTGGAGTAATTGTAAGCTTAACGAGCTTTCGGGAAAGGTGATTCATCAATTGTCTCAGCGTTGTCTTGAATTGTTTGGGATGCGGAAAGGAGATGTACTCAAAAAAAATGTTCCTCGTAGGTTTACAATTCAAGATGATGAGGATAGATATTTTGAAGTTACAGCGTGTCCTGTTATAGATTCTGATGAGCAGATGCAGAGTATAGCGGTAGCGGTTTGCGATGCGACAGCTTCCCGTGAGCTTCAGGAAAAGCTCAATGCAATCGACCGTGCGGGCAGCGAATTAGTTAGGCTTGAGCCGGAAATAGTTGAAAAGCTTGATATTCCTCAGAGGCTTGAGTTGCTCGAAGAAAAGATTATACGTAATACAAAACAGATATTAGGCTTTGATAAGTTTTGTA
>CAZKNI010000341.1:0-2717 GCA_964554055.1 uncultured Phycisphaerae bacterium
CAGCAATGGCGATATGACTCGGAATATCTCGGTCTGGGAAGCATTGGGCAGATTACGCCTTATGTTCGCTATTCGACCGAATGGGTATTGGAAACAGGAAAAGGATATGGCGACGGGCAATTTTTTAATCGTAACAAAGTACGTGCCTATGCTTGGGATTTTCAGATAGAATATCTTCCGAATTGGAAATATAGCCCGACATTTTCGTTTGAATATCTTTTTGCGAGTGGCGATTCGACGAGAGTTTTCAGTCCGACAAATGCAATGGGCGGAAATTATCCGTTTACGAAAGATTCTTCGTTTAACGGGTTCGGATATCGAAATACGGGTCTTGTGCTGTTTCCCGATATTTCCAATATTCATATTTGGCGGGTAGGGGCTTCGTTTTTTCCGTTCGAACGAAGCAGGAAAGAATGGCTTAAGAGAATGGAGCTTGGCACCGACTGGTTTTTATATCACAAACATCATCGGAGTGCAGCTATTTCCGACCCGCTGGCTAATGTTCAAAGCGGGTATGTCGGATGGGAAATGGATTATTTTCTGAATTGGCGGCTTACGAGTGATTTGGCTTGGACGATAAGATATGGGGCGTTTTTCCCGGGCAAGGCTTTTTCGGATAAGACAACGAGAACGTTTCTTCTCACGGGTATAACGTGGAACTTTTAGCTAAGATATAAATACTTGTTTATTTGAAAATCAGTTGACCGGAAAGAAATAGCATGAAGGGCGTATATTCTATGAACAAAAATGTTAGCAGAGTAATAATAGCAGGATTTTTATTGTTGATAATTACAGGTTGTTTTGATAAGCGGACAGATATCAATACGACAACTCAGCCAGCGAAAGCGGATTTTTCATCTTCGGAGAGTGGAGCGGGTGAAAATATAATAGCGAAGGATTGTCAGCATGTTGCCGATGAGCTGGATTTTATCGATTGTATGGTGCACAAACCAAAATGTACTGTGGCAGATGCGGTTCGCGCTGTTTGTATGCTTGAAGCTGGCGAAGATGTCGGAACAAATTATCAGCAGCGATATGAGTATCTCCGTGAGCGTGGCATAATACGTGATAGTTGGCATCTAGTAGCTGAGCAATGGATAGACAGAGGGACACTAGCATATATGCTTTTGAAAGCAGCGGGAATAAAAGGAGGAATTAATATGTTCCTGTTTGCTTCGTGGGGACTTGGCGATAGGCGATATGCTTATAGGGAGATGTTATATCATGAGTTGATGGAAGAGGGAGTTTCGTATAATTATGTAAGCGGACCCGAGTTAATAACAGCAATCGGAAATGTTGACAGGTATATGCAGATGATTGGGAAATATTCCCCGCAAGAAGAAATAACGTTGGGGAATAGGTCGCAATATGAAACGGGAAATATACGAATTCCCCGAAAAAAGACACGTAAATCGGCTAAATGAGAATTGGCATATTTTTTGCAGAATATTAATCGGGATATTAGACTCGAATGATATAATGGAGTGAAGGCGATAATATTGAATCGTTGGATAAGAAAGGGAAAAATGATGTTTTCCGAGAAAAAGACAATTTGGATATTCGTATTTATGTTGTTGCTGTCGTTCGCGTTTTCTTTTGAGTTGACTTATGCGCTCGATACTCAGCCCGCTAAGATTGAACCTGCGAGCGGAAAAGTGTTGAAAGTCGTTGGAAAAGTTCAACACAAGAAAATCGAGGAGAAAGCGTGGCATAAAACAAAAGCGGGGGATGTAATAACATCGGGAATGGAAATGCGAAGCGGCTTACGTAGCTCAGCTATTATCAGGGTGCAAGATAATGCAATCGTTAAGCTCGAAAGCGCTACGCGCATTGCGTTTACAGAGCTTATCAAAAAAGCGGATACGGAAAAAACACGTATATTTCTGAGCCACGGCGCAATAAAAGCGGGAATTCTTTCGGAAAAAATTCACAGTGATTTTCAAATCGCATGTCCGACAGCTGTCCTTTCTCGAGAAGGTACATGGGGAATGGCAATGAATTATGACCCTGCAACAGGGAGATATCGAATCAGACTCGATACGGAAGGACTCGTAAAAGTTGTTCAAACGATGACAGGGAAAAAAATTAAGATATATCCCGGTCAATTTGTAACGAATGCAATGCAGATGTGGGTCAAAACAGCTATGTTTAAGCGAATGATTTCGCTTTCCGACCCGTTTGGTTCTACAAAGATAGAAAAACTCAATTATGCGTTAAATTCCGGAGGATTGTCAGCTGCTGACCCGACAGGCTCGAGGGTAACAATAAATAATATTAAACAAGGAATTGCGCTTAATGGCGTGCATACGCAACTGGCGATTAAGCAAATCGCAAGTGCTCAACGGGCAACTCTTAATAGGATAATTTTGCAAAGGACTTTATATAGGCCTAGGCCTAATCCGGAGGGTGTCTATAATTACAGATATGGAAATTTCGGAACGCATGCCTCGGGTGCTAGGCCAGCTACTGCTTTTTCCGCTTGGCTTAAAATAGGAAAAATAAAATAAATCGCCTCCGATGTAAGCTTGCCCTGCACTTTTGGTTCGTCTGTTTTTTAAATTATTGAAACGAGCCCTAAAATTTAAAGATAAAAAGCTTGTTCCGGGATTCCGAGACTTTCAGGCTTAAGGCTTTTGTTTAAATATGCAACGTTTTTCGGTTTTAGGCGGACAAGTCCGTTTATGCGCTTCGTTTCGCTTCGCGAAACTTCGCGGCGT
>CAZKNI010000342.1:0-5835 GCA_964554055.1 uncultured Phycisphaerae bacterium
GAGGCATCTTGCAATATGCCAAAAGCCCAAATCAGGAAGCCTCTCCATGTTATCGATAATTCGGAGAGCAAAGAAAATTTAATATTCTCCGGCGAATTACAAGTGCCCCGATGGGTGCCTGTATATAAGTCTGTTAATGTATAATGTAATTTCTGACAAGGAGAAAAAAATGTATAGATGCAGAGATAGACCAAAGCAGATTGCAAATTGTAAATTTCACATTTTGTTAATTTAATATTTTTATTTTGAAGTTTTATAATTTGGTTCTTTTTTCACAAGGAGAAAGAAGATGAAGAAAAGAATGTTACAATTTGGTGTTATGTATGTATTGTTGTTTGGCATGTTGCCTGTTTCATCCGTATTAGCTGACACAATAAGCGTGTTCAATCCTGACGCTGATACTTATATTTATAATTCACATCCTGATACAAATTATGGAACGGCAACAAGTATGAAAGCAGCTGGCGATAGAGCTTCGAAAGTGCTGATGCATTTCGATTTGAGCAGCATTCCTTCAAGTGCGACAATTGTAGATGCTAAGCTTGAGGTTTATATCGACAGTCAGGCGGGTGAAACGTACTTTAAGATATATCAGCTATTGAATGAATGGAATGAGAACGAAGCTACTTGGAATATTCGTAAAGCTGGCGTCAATTGGGATAGCGCAGGTGGAGATATGGATGAAGGAACATTTTATGGCGGCCCTCAGATTTTTGCAAGTGATGTTGGGAAATATAAAACGATATCAGCTGAAGCAGCTACGCCACTAAAAAATCTGATTCAGGATTGGGTGAGCGGAAATAAAGCTAATTACGGAGTTGCTTACACACGTATTTATCCGGATGGCACACGAAATGTCTTCGTTGAGAGCAAAGAAGCAGCCAATCCGCCTAAGCTGACGGTTACGTGGGTGCCCGAACCAGCTACAATGGGGATGCTTTCATTGGGAGCATTAGGCTTGTTGCGCCGCAGATAGAAAAAGGTTTACAGGCAACAAAGCGTAGCGTAGCGGGTTTTCCCTCGTACGCTACGCTTTATATGCGTTCAGAATCGAGAAATGAAAATGCGAACAAGCTTTACTTTAATTGAGCTTTTGGTCGTTATTGCGATAATTGGAGTGCTAATTGCGATATTGTTGCCAGCTTTAAACTCTGCAAGAGAATTAGCGAGACGGGCTGTTTGCGCTACGCACCTAAGGCAAATCGGAATAGGGTTCAGTATCTATGCTGATGAGAATAACGGGTTGATTCCTATGCCATTGATTTATAATGATGTGATGTATGGAACAGCATTACTGGCGGATTACGGCGCGGGGCATGGAGGATTTGGAAAACTTATCGATGAGCGGATTATTGTTGATATAAAGGTCTTTATTTGTCCAGCTAGAGCTGACTGGACAAGTAGCTGGTGGAGTCCTTATACGATGCGTCTCGAGCCACCTGCGCCGTGGCCCGCGCCGCCTGTAACAAACGCGAATTGGTTTCATAATCCGAACAAGTGGCGTTTTCCGCAGTCAGGTAGATATTGGCTGACGGCTGATGCGTATTATGAGCGTAATCACGGGGAAACAGGGATAAATGTGTTGTTTGAGGACGGGAGTGTCTTTTGGGGAAATGGAGTTCCGAATAGTTATGCGTTGATGAATTTGATTTATGACAGACAACCGTAACGAAAATCAAACGGTAGCTTACAGTTTATGAAAAAAGCAAGTTTTATATTTTGTGTATTATGTCTTATATATGAAAGCGTTTCCTTCGGGAATATCGTCAAAAGCGGATTGTCGGATTTTGAATATCCTAAAATTTTACTGCTGAAGCTTCTGCAAACCAATAGACCGTTATCACATAAAGAATCGAAAATAATTTATTCAGCTAAAGAGCACTTAAACGTCAGTGAAGGAACAGTAGAGCTTTGGTTGAGTGTAAGGGTTGATGTAGGCGCGATAAAATCGAATCAGCCTATTTTGCGTGTTGAATATAATAGGAACAATGCGTTCGGATTAAATTTTAATACCGATTCCAAATCTTTTATTTTTTGGGTCAGAGATGCAGATACGCCTTGTGCGAACGTAAGCAGAAAAGATTATAGGGTGTTTCTTGTAGGGCCTAAAATTTCGTGGAGTACGGGAGAACGACATCATATAGCTATTACGTGGACGAAAGAGTCTGAACGACTTTATATTGACGGGCAAATGGTTAGACAGTCATTTTTCAAGGGTTGTCTCGATTTGCCCAATGAAGATGATACGAAAGGAAAAATTGTTCTCGCTAATACCCGCGAAATTACGATTGAAGCTGTAAGGATATGGGATAAACCTCGATTTCCTCGTAGAACAAATTGTCGGCCTACTTTTGAAGATGAAAAGCCTGCGATATATCCGAAAGAGCCGACAAAGATACATTTTTTCGGTGATGCGATTGAAAAAATTTCGGGGCATAATGCAAAAATTGTAATTGACAAGAAAACACAATTGGCAATCGGATTGTTTCATAAAAAGACAGGAAGGCAATGGCTTTGGCGTAAAGTAGCAATATGGACAAGATGCAACAAAAAAAGTGAAGCAAGTCTTATCAGCCAACTGAGTTGGCTATCAAAACAAGGTGTAATTGTCGGAAAATATATTATTAAAAATCTTTCGCACAAGGACATTCGAATTGATGTGATATTTCAGATACCTTGTTTACGGGAAAATCTAAAAGCGTTTATTCCTGTAGATGAAGGAATATTTCCGGTGTCGGTTGGCAGGAAAAAGTATGATTATATCAAAGGAGCCTATGAAAAATATGGCACCGCTTTTCCGCTGATATGTCTTTACGATGAACAGGCAGATGAAGGATTTACGATTACAAGCGGCGCTGAAACGAGTGAAAAAGTCGATTATGATTTAGGAATGGAAGGAAAGCCTGAAGAGCTTCGCATTATACATAGAAAGGTTGTGATACCAGCTGGAGCTCAACATGTGATAAATTGGTATTTTATCGGTCATGAAGGAGATTGGCGATGCAGCTTAGAGAATTATGCAAAACTTTGGCCTGAAGTTTTGAGTCCCGTTTGCGGGCCTTTAGCTGAAAGTAAATGGGGTATGATTATTGGGGGTCCTTCCGATGAAAACTTTCTGCGTGAAATTAGCAAATTAGGTGTCGGCTGGCGTGAAGTATCGTTGTATTTGGGCAAGGGTGCAGAATTTGGAAATTATATTCCGGATGACTTAAAACCTTACATGCGAGCAATAAAAAATTATCGAAAGGCAAATAACACAATGCGTACGTTCGGAATATTGCCTATGATGTATATTCAAGCTCGTGAATGTTTTGATGTTAGCAGAGCATTGAAGGATTTTGGCGATAGCGTTATGCGTGATGAACACGGTAACATCATCGTCAATGAATACGGACAATTCGGAGCTTCAATGAGTGCTAAAAGAGAAAGCAAATGGTTTAGGCATTTATGTAATCAAGCGAAACAAATACTTGATATATTTCCAAAGGCAGGCGGCTTATTTTTCGATAACGCATGGAGTTTGCAATATGCGGATGTTATGTGTGCGATAGCGAAAATTGCCCACAATCGGGACAGGTCATTAGTTTCAAACGGAGCTAATTGGCGTTCGGTGGGTTGCAGTGATGCAATTATGGCAGAGTCGTCTTGGGCATGCTTGGGTAAAATTAAATATTTCGGACTTGTCAAGCCTGTTGTTTATGTTCCGATTTATAGCTACGGAATAGCTGAACATAAAGAACGTCATCTGATTGCACCCGGATTGCCTGAAAATCTAATGCGCGATATTAAGGCTTGTCTTGTGTCGGGAGCATTTTATGGATTTAATTATCGCGGCATAAAATACTGGCCTAAATCGTCGATAGATTTAATGAAACGATATGTACAATTACAAGAACTCTTACATGGCAGAAAATGGGTTTTGAACGCTCATGCATTGAAATTGCCAAACGGGTTCAGTGGAAACATATTCGAATTGCCCGACGGAAACAGAATTATAACACTTGTGGAACAAAAAGCTGATTTGTTTTCAATAAGAAACAATAAAACAAAAATTAATGTAAGAATTAATTTAGATAGCTACAAACCAATTACAAAAGTTTTGTTGTATGATATTGTCAACCCGAAATCAGTTAGGCCAATATCATTTAAACAAGAAAACAACATTGTAGATATCACGATTAGCAATTTTAGAGCGATGGGTGTGATAAAGCTGCTGTTCGGCATTAACGCTTCTATTAACAGCGGAAAAAATAAAAAAACACAAACAAAATTAAAAAAATGTGTATTTGTAACGCCTGTCGAGTTTGGCGCAAAGGGAGACGGAATAACAGATGATACCGAAGCTTTTAACAAGCTCGATGCGTATATTACAAAACTCAAACTGCCTGTGCATGTTCATATACCTTCGGGGGTTTTTATGGTCAATCCGCTCAAAACTCCCAGACGAGAAATATCTCCGGGAATAATACGTCAAAATGGCTTGATACAATTGCAATCGGATTATAGCAAAATAACATGTGAGGGACAGATAAGAATTGCAAAAGAACATAACTATACAACGGGCAGAAAAAAAGGGGCTGAATGGTACTGGTCAGCCGTTTTAATCAATGCGAATTATTGCACAATAGACGGGTTAAACTTTGACGGTAATGGAACAGGAACATATCGAGGATATGACCGTAATCGCGTAAACATCCGCTGGCAGGGAGTTGGCGCATTTGGTAGCTTGAAGAAAGGGTGCAAAGAATATCATACAGGAAATAAAATCATAAACTGTTCGATAATAAGAGGTGGCGGCCAAGCTTTGGCATTACAATATCAAAAGCAAGCTATCGTCGCAAATAACGTATTTCGAGATTCTTCGGGGGCGGGATTTTCTCATTGCAGAGATTGCATAATGAGAGGCAATATTTCGATAAACAGTCATGATGCGCCTTATTACGTTAATGGCTGCGATAACATTATCGTAGCGAATAATATTTCACAGAAAACGACAAACGGGTCGGGTATAGATGTTGTCGGGTCGGAAAAGGTTATCATCGAAGGCAACTTGATTGAAGATTCCGCTGGCTGGGGAATACTCGTTGGCTATAGCGTTCAGCGTAAACGAGGGGCAAAAAAAATTCTAATATCGAATAATATGTTTATCAAAAATTGCAAGTCGCCTGACACGCCTTTTAACAGTGAGATATGTATAGGCCGACCTTGGGGTAACACTCTTAATAGTGCGCAGGATATATCTGTTATCGGTAACAAAATCATCATCGATGGCAGCTGGGGCAATGAAAAGGGAAATGTTATCTCGGTTGCATATGGCGCAAGCGATTTGCAGATAATCAATAATATTGTTAGCGGAAAATTAAATCTTGACAAGTCTATAATAACAATATGGCAGCGAAGCCAAAATATTGTTATTTACGGTAATGAATGGACTGGCCAAGAAATTGCGAAAATTGTCGTTAAGGCGGGCATAAAAGGAACATTTACGGTAAAGAATAATAAGAATATATCAGAATAGCGACGACGGGAGTTGAACAAATGTATTCCAAACGTACATATGACAAGTTGGGATTCACTTTAATCGAGCTTTTGGTTGTTGTTGCAATAATAGCTGTGCTTGTTGCATTGCTGTTGCCTGCTTTGAGTAAAGCTCGTGAGCTGGCAAGGTTAGCGGTTTGTAAATCCAATTTGCGACAGGAAGGAATATATTGTTATATGTACGCTGATGAGTATAACGGATATTTACCGATTGTTACGAATATGGATTATGCGTATTACGATTTGGGTAATTACGAATTACGACGTGAATATAAATGGCGAATGACGGGAATATTA
>CAZKNI010000343.1:0-6461 GCA_964554055.1 uncultured Phycisphaerae bacterium
AGTTAAAGAAACAAATGTCTTAACGGAACACGTTACAAGTGCTCTGGATAAAAATGAGAAAATCGCACAAAAAGTTATGATCCTTGTCGAGCAAGTCTCGAGTGCTTCTGCAGAGCAATCGCAGGGTATCGAGCAGATAAACTCTGCTGTCGCACAAATGGATAAAGTCGTTCAGCAGACAGCTGCCAATGCGGAAGAATCCGCTTCTGCTGCTGAGGAACTTTCTGCACAAGCGGAACAGTTAAATGTAATTGTAGGAGAACTGACAAAACTGGTCGGCTCAACTAGTTCTTCGATTGTAGCTCAAGAACATCAAACGGAAACAAAGGAAACGGAAAAACAAGCTGTTCCAGCAGCAAAAGAATTTTCCGAAAACCTCATAGATGATACAGCATTGCCAGACAAATTCGACGAAAATCTCAATAAGTTTTAATTGTCAAAAATATTTTGCAAAAAACTAAAGAGATAAGAGGTGAATGATGAAAAAGATTGTTGCTCGGGCATTAATCGGGATTATGATAACGTACTCTGTTTCATTCGCAGAGCAAGCGGTTCAAACTGTCAAAAAACAACAAAAGAATATCAAAACAGTTTCCCAAGATTCCCAAGAAGCTGACACGTCAGATATTGAAATGCCTTCGGGAATGTTGAAAAATCTATTCCCTAACAATCCCATAAGCACATTTACGGATATGCTTGCTGATTCAGGAATAGATGTCTCGCTTTCATTCGGAAGCACTTATCAAGTCAATGTTCACGGAGGAGTTGATACCGAAGACGCTCAACGCGGAACAGGGTGTTATGATTTCGAGATGGAATTTGACTTAAATAAGCTGCTTGGGATTAAAGGAGCAACGATATACGCATTAGCTGAGGGCGGATTTGGAAACGGACTTGACGAAGCGGAAAAGACGGGAACGCTTTTCGGGACGAATGAAAATGCAATAGGCCATCGTTCGGTTGATTTACTGGAATTATGGTATCAACAAGAGCTATTTGACGGAAAACTGACGATAAAAATAGGAAAAATGGATATAAGTGGCGGATTCGAAGCAAACGGCTGTCCCGTTGCGTTTGATTGTAATTGTTTTGCAAATGATGAAACTTCTCAATTTATGAACGGCGCACTGGTAAATAACCCGACAATACCGTTTCCGGATTACGGTTTGGGAATTGCAATATTCTATAATCCCGTTGATTGGTTTTATTGTTCAGCAGGAATAGCTGACGCACAAGCGGATTACAGAGAAACGGGATTTAACACCGCATTTCACGACGAATCGTATTTCTTTTATATTTTTGAATTCGGATTTGTTCCCAAATTCGATATCCTGTCAAGTAAAAATTGTAAAGGTGCATACAGATTTGGAATATGGTATGACCCTCAGCCCAAGGAAAAATATTTTAATGATTTGGGAGGACGGTTAGCAGCAAAATATCGGACGGACGATGTCGGATTTTACATCAGCTTCGACCAAATGATATATCGTGAAAATAACGAAGATGAGCAAGGATTAGCAGTGTTCTGCCGCTACGGATTTGCACCGGGAGATGTTAATGAGATAGAACATTTCTGGTCTATTGGAGGACAATATAAAGGACTTATTAAGGGAAGGGATGAAGACGTATTAGGATTGGGAATAGCACAAGGATTAATATCGAACGAATTGGGATATTATCGCGGAGAACATCCGGAAAGGGAGACAGTTGTCGAGTTATATTACAATATCAAAGTGGCGGAATGGATAAATGTTTCGCCGGATATTCAATATATTTTCAATCCCGGAGGACGCGGAGAAGATAGCGGAAGCGATTGTTTGTTGCTCGGAATCAGAGTACAAATGACATTTTAACGATTTAACGATTAAATAAATTTAATTGTTTTTAAGAGAAAGGGAAAAAGATGAAAAGGCTCAAATGGATGTTAATTGGTATCTCGCTAACAATGTTCGGATGTGTACAGGAACTTCAGGAAGCAGCTCTTGCCGGTGCTTATGATTTTGTAACAAATTCGATTACAGATACGTTACAAGCTATTATTCCTCTGGCAGATTACATATCAGGCTCATAATAAAATACAAGCTCTTTTGCTTTTAGGAGCGAATTTAAGAGCTGATAGGCTTGTCGCTGACGAAGATTCGTCAGCGACAAGCCTATTCTTTTATAATCGCATCAAACGAGCAATTTCGTCGACGCTGCGAGCGAAAACGAGTTACGCTTATCATAGCGAGCGAGAACAGGTTGAAGAGATTTCGGACTTGACAGGCAAAGGACGCTGCGACGATGAAAAACGGTGTTCGGAAAAGCAGAAACTAGATTGCCGCGCCCGACTCCGTCGGGACTCGCAATGACGAGCGCAAGCGGAGCTTGTTTATCGTTTTCGAAAGACACAAAAAGCTGTCATATTTGCACAGGAGAATTTAAGAGCTGATAGGCTTGTAGCTGACGAAGATTCGTCAGCTACAAGCCTATTCTTTTATAATCGCATCAAACGAGCATATCTGCTGCTGCGAGCAGAACGAGTTACATTCGTCATCGCACGAGTCAAGCCCTCAATCATGCCATACGAGAAATTGCTTCGGAAGTCACTTCCCATTCGAGTTGACCGGTTTCAACAAATCGGATAATCTCATCAACAGCTAATCTTCCCTGACGCTTACAGCCATTATTGAGATGACCGGCAATATGAGGCAATAGATGACAATTTGGCAATTTTCGAAGCGGGCTATCTTTCGCTGGCGGCTCGGGCTCGGTAACATCTAACAATGCATAAAATCTTCCCTCTTTGAGATTTTCAATCAAAGCAGCTTCGTCTATCAATGCACCTCTCGCTGTATTTATTATTCTCACGCTGGGCTTCATCATTGCAAACTGCTCACGACTAAACATTCCCCGCGTTTGAGGCGTCGATGGCGCACATATAGCTATTGCATCGGATAATCTACACAATTCATCAAGTTCAACTTTTTCCGCACCGAAATCCTCGATTACCTGTTTATCAGCATAAGGGTCATACACAATCTTGCGAACCTCGAACGGTTCAAGCAATCGCAGCAAATGCTTGCCTACCTCACTCATCGCAACAACGCCAACAGTAATCCCGTAAAGTTCAAGAATATCATGTATCAGTTTTGGAACACGCCAATTCCCCTTTCTTATCTCATCTGCACAAGGCATAAACAATTTCAATGAAGCTATCAGCATTGCAAGAGTTGTTTCCGCAACCCCCAATGCTAATGCACTGCGCGTGTTACATATTCTCACGCCTTTACCAAAAAAATCATCGCTAATAAGATATTTAATAGAGCCAGCGGAATGTACAATAAGCTTAAGATTTTTAGCTTTGTCCAATAATTCAGCACCTATCTTTCCTGGCGTTCCCCAGCCGGTAATCAAAATTTCCGCATCATCAATATTCTCTTTAATCCAATCAAGGCTCATTTGTTCCGGAAGAGACTCTTGCGGATTTTCCGGAATGATTTCAACCTTGCCATTAAGACGAGCAATATCCTTTTCGTCAAATATTGTTTGAAACATTGAGCGATACATACCTACTAATACACGATACATTTATAAACTCCCATATAAAATAATTTTCTATATCTATATTAAAACAGCTTTATGTTCCGCAATTATTTTACTTCTTTTCTTGTTCCAAATACCATTTGACTGTCATAGGCACACCGGTTTGATAATCAATCGTAGGCTTCCAGCCTAATTTTCTGATTTTCTCATTAGAAAATTGAATATGCCTCCCCATAAGCCAAACCGCATGTATCGTAATCATGGGGGGCCCTTTACGACCGGGTGCCCTACCTATAACTTCAAGCCAAAATGCCACATTTTTCGCCAGCCAATAAGGCACTTTTTTTGTAACAGGATTTACACCGAGCGCATTAGCTATCAAATCCATATATTCTTTCAATGTTATATCACCGTCGGAACAGCTATTATATGCCTGTCCTATCGCCTGTTCCGCATTAGCTGCTAAAATTGCAGCTTCCGCTACATTACCCGCATATGAAAGACTCAACTTATTATCCCCGTCGCCTATTAATTTGGCTTTTCCCGTTCGGATTGCATTAATGAGCCTGCCGATGCTCGCTCTATCACGAACGCCATAAAGCCAACTCGGGCGAATCACTGTCGCTCGGACCTTTCCCTCTTCATGCCACTTCCAAACTGTTTGCTCCGCTATAACTTTTGCTTTGCTATAATAGCTCCAACGATACAAATTTTGCCCTAAAGGCGCCGTTTCATCAAGCACAATGCCCTTTCCATCAACATATCCATAAACACTTATCGAGCTAATATGCAAAAAACGCTCCACTCCCGCTAGATAAGCTGCCTCTAAAAGATTTTCTGTTCCGTCAATTGTTATCTTTTGGAACTCACTCCAAGGCCCCCAATCTCCAACTTTAGCTGCTGAGTGATAAACGATTCGCACTCCTTCGCAGGCTCGTCGTAATGCATCTTTATCAGACAAATCGCCATAAATCTTTTCTACTCCGATGCTATCAAGAAACGACGTATCGGAACTTTTGCGTACTAAAGCCCTGACCGGCTCATTACGTTTTCGTAATTGCTCTGCGATATGACTGCCTAACAATCCCGTCGCTCCGGTTACAAGATTCATTACAAAGCTCCCTTCAAATATGCTTATTTTATAATCAATTATTATAAATGAACATTCCGATTTTACATTTATCGCACCGTACAGCACGAAGTGTCGGAGCATTCCACCAATCCAGCTTCTTCATTAAAGGCTTGCCCGAAAATATTGTTTTAGTCTTTGCTTTAATTGTCCAGCGGAGCCTAAACCAATGACCCGCGATATAACCTTGTTCCATCAACTCTCCGCATTTAGGACATTTCTGTTGCACAAGCCATTCCTGAGCTTCTTCATACGATAGCATAGCTATACTCCTATCGATGATACATTTTCTCATCCAAAATTTATTGAAACATAAATACAAAAGACGCTACGATGCGGAAAACACACGTTTACGCATCTCGTCAACCGAGATGATTTTATGTTCGTTTGCAGAACGATGCACTGCAACGCCCGTTAGAACCGCATCTATTCCGTCTTCAATTCCCGCAGAACGCTTAACGGGAGCAAGCTCATCCGGACCGATGAAAAGCTCATCTAATATCAACGGGTCGCCCCCGCCATGACCTCCGCCCAGATTAATCAAATCGATTTCCTCTTTACCTCCAAACATAGGAATATAAATAACAGGCTGAGGACCCGGGTCGGGAAATGGCAAACGGCTTGCTGCATGAAATTCCGTATATTCAATACGCCCTTCCGTTCCATTTATGCCAAGCCTAAATCCTTCATAAGGCACCGAAGCATTTAAACTGTAACTCAAAAACGCTCCGCCATCATATTTCACTACAACGTTATAAGTATCCTCTATATTAATTTGCGGGTCAAAAATACACTGTCGAGGAGAATATCCTTCATATCTCTGAGCGGGGTCTACATGCTCGTCTATTTTTTCCGTATTGCTTCCCCTTCGGAATTCCTGCCTATTCCACCTCATATAATATTTACATTTATGTCTTACATCACATGTAAGGCATGTCCTTCCATCGCCTATCTGTTCCGGTTTTAAAGGATTGTGCACGCCATTAGGTCCGTAAAAATTTAACGCTCCGTATGCAAACACTTCCATAGGCTTTTGACCTATCCACCAGCTCACAAGGTCAAAATGATGACAGGATTTATGTATTGACAATCCACCCGACACCTCTCGAAGCCGATTCCACCTTTGGAAATACGAAGCACCGTGATGCGTGTCGAGATACCAATTCAAATCAACGCTTACGACTCTGCCAACTTTACCGGTTTCAACTATCTCGCGTATCTTCGTTGCATAAGGGGCATATCGATAATTAAACGTAACAATAACCTTACCCTTACTTTTCTTCAACGCAGATACCATTTGTGCGCATTTTTCTTCATCAATCGTTAACGGTTTTTCGGTAATAACATCCAAATCATGCTTAAGAGCTTGAATAATATAAATATGATGCAATCCGTCACGACAAGCTACGATAATGACATCGGGCTTTGTCTCAGATATCATTTTATCAAATTCATCTTCCGAGTACATCGGAAAGTTCGTTCCATACTTTTCATTTGCCATTCGCATTCTGCTAAAATCGCTATCCAAAAGCCCGACAATTTCACCGTAATTGCTATAATTATTCAATAATTGACCTATAAAGAAATAAATGGCACGATTACTTACTCCTGCAACAGCATATCGCTTTTTCTTTTGCATATCAGCATTCCTCTATCTACATCTTTCCAAATAAAAGGATGATATTAGATTAAAATTATTTTTAAGTCAAATATTTTAACAAAGTTTTATTCCAATAGACATCCCATATTCACAAATAATCTGAAAATTCCGGAATAAAAAAGCCAAAGGCATTGATACATCAATACC
>CAZKNI010000344.1:0-2776 GCA_964554055.1 uncultured Phycisphaerae bacterium
TTACAATATGTTTGTTTCTTTCAATTTTTTCGCTTTCCACATTAGCGAAAGAAATCCCCTTATCTGCGCGTATCGAAAAGCATCTTAACCCCTTACAAACGTTCAATGTCGATTACGGCATACTGATTTTAGCTGTCGATAATATGGATACTAAAAAGATATTCGCCAGAAATATTACTCAGCCACTCATGCCGGCAAGTAACGAAAAATTGATAACAACAATAGGTGCTGTCAATAAATTGGGGGAAAATTTTAAGTTTCAAACAATTTTGGGAATGATGAATAACAACTTGATAATCATAGGAGATGGCGATGCGGGATTTGGCGATATGCAATTAACGGGACAATCCGCATGCGAAATATTTGATGAATGGGCACAGGTTTTAAATGAGAAAGGAATTACTCACATAAAAGGAAACATGATTTTTGATGCGAGTATATTTGACGATGTGTTCAGGCATCCGCATTGGCCTGCTAATCAATTTCATAAATGGTACACAGCTCCCGTTTGCGGATTGAATCTCAATGACAATTGCATTGACATCGAAGTGCGCATAAGCCAATCGCCAAATCCTTTAGGCAATCAATTGATAATCAAACCTTTTACAAATACAATAAAAATCAATACAATTTGGCTCAGAAATCATTCGCTCGATACAATTATAAACGCCAGCTGGATATCGGAAAATGAGCTCACCTTGAAAATCACAGTCGGGACAAAATCGGCAGGACCTGTAAGCTTGCCTGTAATGAATCCCAAAACTTTTTTTGCCAATATCTGCAAAGAACGATTTGCCAGCTACGGAATTAAGATAAAGGGAAAAATTCTGTTTGAGAAAATCAGAACAGCTCAAGGGACAATTCCTAATAAATTCATAAAAATTGCAGAATATTCAACACCTTTATTTGATGCTATCAGACGAGCTAACAAAACGAGTCAAAATTTATTCGCTGAATGTCTATTCAAGCGGACGGGCTTTGCCTACGCCCGCCAGCACAGAGCTTTTGCTATTGGCTCGTGGACGAGCGGACAATATGCATATACTGATTTTCTGGCAAACAGATTGGCTATTCCCCGAAGCGAATTCAGAATAGACGATGGCTGCGGACTGTCGCGTGAGAATCGTGTATCGGCAAAAACGATTTGCAAACTCTTGCAATTCGTATTACACAAAAAATGGACAAACAAATTTATCGACACACTTGCAATCGCAGGACGAGACGGGACACTTCGAAGGCGTATGAGAAATACATTAGCAGCTAATCGAATAAGAGCGAAAACGGGATACATTACAGGTGTAAGCGCTCTCAGCGGATATTGCATAAATGACAAGGGACAGATAGAGGCAATTTTTTCCATGTTATTTAACAATTTTCCTCGTGCTAAATTATGGCAAATCAAACAAATACAAGATAGGATATGTATAGAGTTAGCGAAAAGTACGCTGACTAAAAAGCATAGGAAAAATTGAATGTCCAAAGCAAATAATTCGGAAAACAAAACAAACTTTTTGAGCAAATACAGAATATTAATATTAGCAATATCAATTGCTATTATAGCGTTTGGATTAATTTCATTGCCCTATTTGATAAGTTTCTATTTTTCCCCCGAGCGTTTAATCAAAAACACAACAGCTTCACTTGAAAAGTTTACAGGCGCGAAAATCAAAATCAAACATGCCAAATTATCTGTGAACGGAAAAATTACATTCTACAATGTCAGCGTATTTGTTCCGTATGACAAAATGATAAATGAGCCGGCATTTTTACGGGAAGATGCAAAATTATTCGATGCTCAAAAACTTGAGATAAGCTTACAGCGTAAAGGCATTTTCAGCTTAAAATTCCGTTTAAAATCTATCAATGTAATAAAACCGAACTTTCATCTCGCGAAAATCAAAGGGCAAAATAAGAAAAAAGATAAATGGAATTGGGAAATGCTATTTTACGGAACAACAACAGCGGAACGAGCACGCAAAAGGCAAAAACGTTTCGGCGTAGGCCCCAAAATAACGCTTGAAAACGGACAAATAGACCTAATCGAAATAACGCCTGTTCATAGACTCTTCATGGGACAGATAAAATTTACAGCTAGCGCTATTCCAATGAAACATTTTTATAGAATAACGCTTAAAACATGGACACGAACAAATAAGGGTCCCGTAGCTTTTATCGACTTTGACCCACGCAACGGGCAAATATTAGCAGGAAAGATGGAAAGCATCAGCTGGAAAAATCTTAAGCTTACTCTCCCTCATCCTTACAGAGATTTTTGCAAGCAATATAACCTGTCGGGCAAAATAGGCATTCAAATGATTAAATATAAGTCCGAAGGGCAATCGGAAATCATACTCGTACTTGAAGATGTTCAAGCGTGCTTACCGTTTTCGCGAACAACAACTAAAACCGCTATGACCAAAACGTGTCAAAGATTTTTTAGGTTATCATCATTAAACGGAAAATTGATTTTTAATCGCAAAGAAGTTTTAATCGATAATATCCGAGGAAAATTGAACGGTGCAGATTGTTGGATTAACGGAACATATCAAGGTTATAGCAAAGACCCATCGAAAATAGCTTTTAAGATACAAATAAAAGCTAACGATTTTATATGTCCCGATTATACAGACCCTCAACAATATCCTATAATCGAACATCAATTTCCTTGGAAATTACGATGCTTTTTTCATGACTTTAAGCCTAAAGGCAAAGTTGATTTGAATATAGAATTGACAAAAACGCGAGGCACGTTCAGCAATCTTATATTAAATGGCAA
>CAZKNI010000345.1:0-4479 GCA_964554055.1 uncultured Phycisphaerae bacterium
TCATGCCCGTTTTTATTTTATTCGCTGTATTGTTTAAATTTTTAGGAGTTACGCGTTCCTATTTTTTTCCATAATAGCAAAAAATAGCCTTAAATGTCAACTATTTTTTATGATTATGGCAAAAAATATTTATTTTCTCAATAAATTGTGCAAGTTTTTGAGCAATTTCTTGTTGATATCGATTGGCATTGCTTATGTATCAACTAAAATTATTTTATAGAGTTCTGCAATTTGATAGATTTGTTAAATTATGTTCTTCGCTAATGTATAGGAATCATTAAGCGATGTTGTAGCTAAGATGAGTCAGAAAATATTTTAAAGCTTATGACAAAATCAGTGCAAATACATATACGGACGACGAGATTGCCAAGCCCTAAAACTTCAAGATTAAGCGTTTGTTTCGGAAAGCTGAAATTTTCAGGATTAAGGCTTTTATCTTGAAACGCTAAATTTTCGGTTTTAGGGTTTGACTCGCTTCGCGGCGTGAGCGGAAACGGTCAACGGTTTACGGTCGACGGTCTACGAAAAATATAGATTGCACCGGTTGTCCCAACGGGATGCCTTCGGTACACTTTCAGCCGCGCTACGCCTGTCGGCTTCGCTCGCAATGACGGAGTGAAGACGCAGCTTGTTTCTGCTTGCGGTGAAGAGGAAAATTAGAAAAGAAAATATCGAGGAGTACGGAAAAAATCAAATGTGTTCGACTTTGCTATTTCGCGAGAAAATGCTGCTTACAGAATTTATTAGCTTTTAATACAATTGCATGATAAAAGTGCTACAGAAATACAAATATATAGAGAAAGCTTATTTGTTTTGTCTTGAAATTTCGTTATAGTATGATTTTATATTAATTAGCAAAATTTTTGGCGGCTATTTTGGGTCGAAGCGAAAAAGATATCATATAAATTAGTCTAATTGGTACGTAAGGAACTGTATTATGTGTCTTGCCCCAAACAGTAAACAATATCCGATTAATATTGTGGAACGGAAATTTGTCAGGATGTTTGGCAGAAGTGTATCGGACAAGCTTATAGACATGCGAGATATTATCAGGAAGTTGTAAGGGTGTATTTATTGCAGAAGCAGAATTGTGATGTGAAAGAATATTGTGTCTGAAATTTGATGAAAGGTGTAGCGATGATACTTGACGGACATGTTCATATTGAGTCAGCAGAGGTTGAACAGGCAAATTTACTCGAGCGTATGAAACAAGCAGGCGTTTCGGGCGGAATAATTATTTCGCTTCCGCCACAATCGTTTACTTTCAAAGGAAAAGCAGGCACGCCTGAAGAAAGACTGGCGAATCTTTTAGAATGGAGTAAAGGTGTTGAAACATTTTATCCGTTTTACTGGATTGACCCGACAGAAGATGATGCTGAAAGGCAGATTGATTTGGCAATTGCAAAAGGTGTAGCGGGTTTTAAGGTTATTTGCTCTCATTTTTATCCGTCGGATAAACGAGCACTGAAAATATTCGAGTTGATAGGTGAAAGAGAAAAACCGCTGATGTTTCATTCGGGTATTTTGTGGGGAGGCAGCGGGTTTTCGTCGAAATATAATCGTCCAGTAGAGTTTGAAGCTCTCATTGAGATAAACGGATTGAGGTTTTCGCTGGCACATATATCTTGGCCTTGGTGCGATGAGCTGATAGCGGTCTATGGAAAATTTCAAAGTGCGTATTTTTATGATTCCGATTATTCGACAGAAATGTTTGTCGATATAACTCCCGGCACGCCCGAGATATATCGAAAAGACGCTCTGAGCAAATTATTTACTGTCGGATATGATATTGAGGATAATGTGATTTTCGGTAGCGATTGTCGGGCTGATGATTATAACGTCGATTGGGTTGCTAAGTGGATAGAAAGGGATAAATCAATTCTGAAAGAGGTCGGAATGGGGGCTAACGTTATTGCGAATGTCCAAGGAAATACTCTTATCAGGTTTGTTATGGGTGAAAAAAGACGGAAAAGTCATTGAATCCAGCAGAATTAGTGTTAAGTGAATTTGTCGTTGCGGGCGACAGTTTTTTATGTTGATAGATATTGACTCTTAGTTGTTAAATATCAAAGGTCTTTTCAAAATGATAACAAGTGAAACATTTCGTTATTTCGACGGAGAAATTTCGGTTCTATCGAGCCCAGTTCACAGTTTGATTACACGTGCAGCTTTGAATTGTCTGCCTTGTCGGGGACAAGAATTTTATCGTGAAGAAAGCAAACTGTTAATAGCAGCTTATTGTGGGCTTCCTGACATTAATTGGGACTGGTACGGAACATTTTTCGATAATGCTGATGAGCCTGCAAAAGTTCGGCTGCCTGATTTACGGAGGGAGTGGGATTGTACCGAATATTGTGAACGAAACGCTCTCAAAGATGTTGAATGCAAGCATTTTCGTTCTCATGAGCCACCTGATACAATTGAAGCTGTCGGGTATTTTGTCGAGCGTGCATTGGATGAATTTCGTTCGGGAAATTATCTTGACGGAATTCGTCGGCTTGGAGTGGCGATGCATTATCTTCAAGATTCCGGTTCGCCAAGCCATGCTGCATGTATTCGCGAAACAACGTCTCATAGTGCAATGGAAAAGCTTCCCGAGCCCTATAAAATTCTTCAACTTGAATATGAGCCGCAAATTCTAAACGAGCCGAAATATCGGGCGTTTCAGTTAGCTGAATTTTCACGGGAAAAGTCGAAGGCTATCTATTCAGCGTATAAATCAGACAAGCTGTCAGATGTTTTTGGAGATATTCTCGAATGTGCCTACGAAAGTGTTCGTGCATCAGCTGATTTGCTTTATACTGTTTGGAAGTTGATAGGTTCGGATATAAAACAAAAGTATCCCGATATTCCGTTACAGGTCAATTTGCTTGAAAATTCTTCGTTTCACGATGACTTTGCGTATGACCCCGAAGTTCCGCGAGGTTGGGTTTGGTGCTGGTATGATTTGTTTGACCGGAAAGGGAAAATTGGCTGGGATAGGAAAAAAAGTGTTGAGGAAAATTTTTCGATTTGCCTCGAACAATCTCCCGCTGCTGGTATTGAGTGTCGTATTCCGTGGGCAAAGCTGATACGTGTAAATCCGGGACAGCAATTTGAAGCGAGTTGTTATATTAGGCTGGAAGAGGCAACAGGTGATAATTATATTATTATCTATTTTTATGATTGTTGCTTACGTAAAATTGCAGCGGTTCGAAGCGAGGGTGTTTTAGGAAATGGGGATTGGCGTGAAATTTCGGTACGTGCGACGGTTCCCGATGATAGCTGTTTGTTGAGGTTCGCAATGAGAAGCGATAGCAATAGGGGGATTGTGAGGTTCAGTAGCCCTTGTTTAAAGCGATTGTTATAAGATAATTTTGTTTATAAATCTAATTTCGTTTTGTACGAATATCGAATGATATTGTATTTTTCCGAAGAGGCATTGGCTGTTCCAAGGCAAGGAATGCGAGAGGTTGGCAAGGCTGCATTTCTCAGACACGTTCGAGAAGGTTCATTGGCAAGCGCTTATTTGTGTCAAAACGATTTAGTTGCGTTCGGTGTAATAGATGCGATGCGTGAAAGCGGTTTGGAGCTAGGAGACCTTACTGACGGGACAGCTGCTTCGGTTGGGTCTTGGAGTATTACTCTTGGAGGCGATAATGTAGGTGGCCTGTAGGAAACGGGGGTAGCGTACAGGTTATTTCTGACCCGACCGGTCAGGCGGATATGTCCATCTTTTCAGATATACCAGTGGACAATGATATACGGTTACAATAGATGTTAAAGCAGCTGACGGTTCTCGCAACAATTTAATAACTAATTATCATATAGAATCCGACGATGGCTCGGAAGTATATGACAGTGGCGCCAAAAATGGCAATGCCGATGCGACGTTGTACACATATCTCTATTTCCGTGAGTCGAGTACAAGTGACAATGTACATTTCTATCTTGACAACGTAGAGGTAAGTACTGTTCCCGAGCCAGCAACAATCGGCTTAATTGGATTTGGTTTGGTAGGACTGCTGAAAAAGCGTGTGAAATAGGATAGAGTAGGGTTTATTTATCAGCTGGCGGAGTTTTGTCGCTTCGTCAGCTTTTTTTTATTTTTTATGTTCGGGTGATTAAGCGGAAGAGTTTTAATTGGAGCAGATGCCTGTTTTTGCGCTTCGTTTCGCTTTGCTAAACTTCGCGGCGCGAGGAAGCATAAAAGATTGAAGATTTGAGATTGCCGCGTCGTCAGACCCTAAAATTCAAATATTAAACGTGTGTTTCAATATGAAACATTTTTAGATTTTAGGGTCTGACTCCTCGCAATTACGAAGTGAGGAAACGCAGACCGTTGGCCGTGAGATTGCCACGTCCCTTCGGGACTCGCAATGACGAGAGAAGAGATTGATGATTGAAGATTGTTGATTGATGATTGACAGGCACGGCCTGTTTTTGCTCGCGGCGAGAGATGCAGCGACGAGGAAAATTGCCTTCCCGCGAACAGGCTTA
>CAZKNI010000346.1:0-4400 GCA_964554055.1 uncultured Phycisphaerae bacterium
TGCCATATCGGCTTACAGGGAATATGCGAACGCGGGGGCCTATAGGCGCAAACGTTTTCCAATTATCTCGTACAAAAATAACATTCGTATCAACGCCCAACAAACCTGCAAGATGAGAAATGCCGTTGTCATTACCTATATACCTGTCGCAGCTAATAAGAGTTTCCGCTAATTTTTCGAGAGGAAGATTTTTAACAACTTGAGCCATTGAGCTAAGCCTGCCAATGTCATCTGACGAAAATTGCTCCAGTTCGACATTTCCGAGCAAAAATGCAACTTGTTTGCCATTTTGCATCAATCGTTCAGCTAAACAAATGAAATTGCCCAAAGGCCAACGCTTTTTGGGGCTTGACGCTCCGGGATGTATCAAAACATGTCCTCTAAATTTAGCGTCGTAATGCAAAATATCTACATTCGCCAATACATCGGTTGGCACAACAATATTATCTGTCAATCTCAGTTGTTCCGCCAACTGACAAAAATAATGCTTCGGATTATTTTCATCAGCTCGCGGGTCGATATGAAAAATTTTTGCACTCTTATGTGCTATCTTCTCTATATTACGTGCAAAAACGCTATTAGCGTTTGCAATAACGTTTAGAATTAAATCGAATCGCAGAAAAAATTCCTTTTTCTCTTTGTCGATATCAACATCAACAGCTTCGTTTTCCGCAAACAAAAGATGCCAAGGCGGACATTCAAAGTCCGAAAAATTATCTATTAGCCCCAATTTGCAAGCTAATCTGCCGTGAGCTCGTTTTCCGAGATAATGCCAAGTATATTTTCCGGATAATTCCTTCTCACAAAAATCTATCAGCCGTAATGTAATTAGAAAATCGCCTATAGCACCTTGATGGATAAGAAGAGCTTGTTTCGATTTGTTGCCATTAATCATCAGGCTTAATCCATCCGCCACCAATAACGACATCATTCTCATAAAAGACAACAGCTTGCCCGGGAGTTATCGCAAATTGAGGTTGTTCAAAAACAACTTTTACCCTATCACCGCTAAGAGGCAAGAGAGTTGCATCAGCTGGCTTATGAGTAGAACGAATTCTCGCTTGAACTCGCATCTGTGTTCTTGGCGGGTTAATATGCCAATTCATATCCTCAGCTAATAACTCGTTTTTCGCCAGTGCATCTCGCGGGCCTACAATAATCGTAGCTGTCGTCGGGTCAATTTTAATCACATATAAAGGTTCTCCAGCTGATATCCTCAATCCTCGCCTTTGTCCTATCGTATATCTGAACACGCCTTTATGTTCGCCAAGAACTTTGCCGTTCAAATCAACGATTTTACCGGGAATATCAAGCTCTTTGTGATACAAAGAAAGAAATTTGACATAATCGTCATCCGGTACAAAGCAAATTTCCTGACTGTCCTGTTTGTCATAATTCGGCAAGCCAAGTTGTTTCGCTTTTTCGCGAATTTCATCTTTGCTTTCAACATTACCGTTTGGAAAGAGAATAGAAGCCAAATCTTTTCGATTAATTCCGAACAAAAAATACGATTGATCTTTTTCGACGGAGCGAGCTTTTGCCAATCTGGAAAATCCCGCATATTTAACGATTCTTGCATAATGTCCCGTTGCCAAAAAATCCATTCCTTCGTTTCTGGCAAAAGCTAATAATTTCCCGAACTTTAACATCGCATTACATCTGATACACGGATTAGGCGTTCTTCCCATTGAATATTCATAACAAAAATAATCAATTACCTGCTGCATCTCCCAACTAAAATCTACAACATAAAGCTCTATTCCCAGATGCTTCGTTACCCGCTGAACATCTCGCAAATGTCCTTTGAGATTGTTATCTACTTTAATATTTGCAGGTGCCATTCGCATAAATACGCCTGCACATTGATACCCTTGCTCTATAAGAGTGGCAGCAGCTACCGAGCTATCGACTCCGCCGCTCATCGCAATCAAAACTTTAGCAGAATGTTTTTTATTTACAGCCATAGCGGATATTATAAATCGACAAACGCGCGTATTACATCATAAATTTTACGAGACAAGCTGTTATTTATCTCTCTGTACGCACTGCAAGAAATATCGAATCGCCTCGGATGAAAAACACAAGGCGTCAGCAGCTTATAATAAGTCCACAGACGCCTTGAAACCGGGACTGGTAGTGGCTAATATTACATATCGGATTTTTTCACCCTCACTTGAGTTAATACACCGTAAAATTGCAAAATAAAAATATTAGACACGTTTTGTTGCAAATATGTTTAGCTTATAACAAAAAGGCAATACAAAATTTGCCTGCGTTTCCGAAAATGCATTTTTGCGTTTATTTGCTATAAGTTTTATTTTATCGGAAATATCTTATAATCCGGTGTTCCCAATTTTACCTTTACACATTCTTCTATTTGGATGTATGGGTCCTTTCCGTGTATCTGTTTTAGCAGATGCCCCGAACCCGTTCGAGTAAGCGGATATGGCAATGAACCCTCGATGAAGTTCTCCGACTTTATCAAATCGATAGCTGCAGTATCGATGGCGACAATATCATCGCTTGCAATTATTCCGATATCAGGAACAATAGATGGCGTTGTCATTCCCCAACAATCACAAAACGGAGTTATTTGCATTAGAACGGTTATGTAAAATACGCTATCAGGTTCAAAGGTTTTAAGCACTTCGCGACTCGCCAGTGCCATTCCGTGCTGGAAAAATCGATATCCTTTCTGGTCAATTGTTATCGCTTCGGTAGGGCAGATATTGACACAGTGCATACAATATTTGCACGAATGGTCGAAAATACGAATTTCATCATCGACGTATTCTATCGCTCCGTTCGGACAGCTATCTTTACACAAAAAACATCGAGTACATTTTTGGCTGTCCCATTCGAAAGTTCCGCTCATCAAACGATGAATCTTGCTTCGCGTATTAGCGTCAACACATCCCATCGCTACGTTTTTTATAGCGCCTCCAAAACTGCTTTGGCCATGACCTTTACCGTGCGAAAGGACAATCATAGCGTCAGCATCAACAATATTGCCCGCCAAATTGACAACTTTCAAAGTTTTATAATTGACCTTGCGAGTGTAAACATATCTGTCAGCTATTCCGGTAGCGGGCAAGATTTTGGCATCAAGCACTTCTTCGGTATATCCTCTGGCTTTGCAATGGAAAATGGCAGAAGGAACATCGGTAATAAAAGGCTCTCCCCCCGCTCGTTTTACAGCATCAACAACCTTCCTGACAAAAATCGGGTGAATTGTTGAAAATCCGACATTTCCGCCGAGATGCATCTTGATAGCTACTCGCTTGTTTTCAAAACGTTTCTTGAAGTTCCAGCGTCTTAACATTTTTTCGAACAAAACGGGAAGAGTCTCGGACGCCCTCATTTCCTTCGGTTTAGCGGACGCTAAGGTAACTTTAGATGACATAATAGACCCTCATCTAAATTTGACTTTTAGTTCAATACGCTAATACAATTTATTAGGAAGACAACCTTGATACCCAGTTCAGTCCGTCCGGTATTGCCTCCACCGGGCGGACATTTTATTTAAGTATCTTTTATAACATATTTTATTGCATTTTCGAATCATTATCATTGCATTACTAAAAATTTTCATTTCGCTAAAATAAACATTAAATACATAACTAAAATATATACAATCGCTGCGTATTTTTCTCCGTGTAAATGATGAGCATGCTTGACAGAGCTAACAAAAGTTAATATTATAAGTCCGACAAGCCGATGTAGCTCAATGGCAGAGCACAGCTTTCGTAAAGCTGGGGTTGTGGGTTCGACTCCCACCATCGGCTTTGATTTTGCTTCCTCTCGGTGCCTGTCTATACAATATTTTTTATTTTTATTAAAAATTTACCAAAAAATTCTTGCTTTAAGCGCATTGTTTATTATTATATTTGCAAAATCAATAAACTAAAAGCAATAATTACTTCTTATCGTTTGTTTTACTTATATTTTTGTTTGTGGAGGCAAGTTTATGAAACAGATTAGAATTTTGACGGTGTTGTTGGCTATCTTAATCGGGGTTAGCACATCATTTGCAGCAGTTCCAACGAAATTGTCCATTGATGAAGATGCTGTATTGGCAGCTAATACCGAACAGCAGAGTACAAGTGTAACGGAAGAATCGTCGGAAGATACGCTTCCGGAAGTGGAATGGCAAAAGCCCGCGCCGTTTGAAAACCTAAAGCTCAGCATAGATTATGCAATCATGAGTGATTATATCTTCCGTGGCGTCAATATGAGTGAATACGCCGGAGAAGGAAGAGAAGACCTTGTACATCAGTTAACAGTCGGGCTGGAACATCCTATCGGAGAATGGTGGGGTGTTGGCGGAAGATTTTTCTTTAGCTGGTTTGCCGGTGCCGATGAGCTTTATCATTCCGGCAGAAATATTCAGGAAATCAGAT
>CAZKNI010000347.1:0-7351 GCA_964554055.1 uncultured Phycisphaerae bacterium
ATATAACTCATTCCCATCAACTTAATAATTATTAACAATATTAAATTGCTTCAACAACAATTCTGTTTACATTACAATTTTAAAATCTGCAAAAATTTACAGGGGCAATGCCTTATTAACATCGCCCCCTTATCAATTTCAAACAAAATCAAACAAACACAAAATCCGAAACCCTCGCCTTATGTCCCCTCGCCACTCTCGGCAAGATATTTTTTCTGAACTTCTGTCAACTTATCAATTTTTATATTCATAGATTTAAGCTTAAGTTCCGCAACTTTTTTATCAATACTTTCGGGAACATCATGCACCTTGACTTCAAGCTTACCTCTATTCTTAACAGCATACGCACTCGTAAGAGCTTGAGTCGAAAAACTCATATCCATCACACACGCAGGATGACCCTCAGCTGCCGCCAAATTTATCAATCTGCCTTGGCCAAGCAATCTGATTCGCTTGCCGTTCTTTAAAGTATATTCGTCAACAAAAGGCCTAACATTGCGAACACTTTTAGCAAGCTTTTTCAAGCCCGGGATATCGATTTCAACATCGAAATGCCCCGAATTTGCTATCATCGCACCGTCTTTCATCTTCTTAAAATGTTCAGGCCTGAGAACATGTTTATTTCCTGTTACGGTAACAAACACATCGCCATATTTAGCTGCCTCTTCCATCGTACACACACGATATCCGTCCATCGTCGCCTCAATTGCACGTATAGGGTCAACTTCCGTAACGGTAACATTTGCTCCCATTCCAGCTGCTCGCATCGCGAATCCTTTTCCGCACCAGCCATAGCCCGCTACGACAACATTTTTGCCCGCAAGCAAAATGTCCGTTGCGCGAATCAAACCGTCAATCGTACTTTGACCCGTTCCGTAACGATTATCAAACAAGTGTTTCGTATCGGCATCATTAACCGCTATAACGGGAAATCGTAACATTCCCTTTGCTTCCATTGCTCGCAGGCGGATAACACCGGTCGTTGTCTCTTCCATAGATGCAATGATATTTTCCGCTTCTTTTTTGCGTTTTGTATGAAGCTCATTGACCAAATCGGCACCGTCATCCATTGTAATATTAGGTTTATGGTCAATTGCTGCCGTCAAATGCTTGTAATACGTTTTGCGGTCTTCTCCCTTGATTGCATAAACCGGTATCTTAAAATATTTCACAAGAGCAGCTGCTACATCGTCTTGAGTACTCAACGGATTTGAAGCACACAAGACAAGGTCTGCTCCACCCGCTACGAGTGTGCGGGCAAGATTAGCGGTCTCAGCTGTTATATGTAAACATGCACTCATGCGCATTCCTTTGAGGGGCTTAGACTTTTCAAATTGTTTACGCAAAATCGCTAAGACAGGCATGTCACCGTCAGCCCAGAGAATACGCTTTTTCCCAAGCTCAGCTAATTTCAAATCTTTTACATCATATTTCATTTTCTTAGCCATGTATGTTTTCTCCTTTCTTCGCTAAAGAAATGAACTGTTTTACCTTATTTGCATCCTTTTTGCCAGCACTAATTTCGACTCCGCTCGAAATATCAACGCCATCGGGTTTAATTGTTTGTATAGCTTCGATGACATTTTCAGGAGTTAGCCCGCCCGCAAGAAATATCCTCGGCAATCTGTCTCGCCAACGACAAAGAACAGACGATAACTTTTTCCAGTTAAACGTTTCTCCCGTTCCTCCGCCGCGAGCGGAGTCGAGTAAAAACGCAAATAAAGCGTTCTTGTTTATAACATCAGAATAAAATTGCAACATTTCATCAACAACTTGTTCGTCTTTTACAAAAAACACTTTAATGACATTACAAGGCGGGTTTCGTGTAATAAATTCATTAATGTAATTGACCGATTCTTTACCGTGAAACTGAACAAATTGATATTCAAGCAGTTTTACTTTCTCGACAACATTATCAATCTTCTCATCGCGAAACAAGGCAACCGCTTTTGCTCTCTTTATATTCTGCAAAATCCCTCTTGCCTGTTCCACAGTTACATATCGCTTGGATTCGCTAACAAAAATCGTACCCAAAAAATCAGCCCCTGCCGTTTCGGCAACAAGTGCATCTTCGGGATTTGTTATACCGCAAATCTTAACAAGCATTCCGGAAAATATTTAATAAAGTATAAAATAACGCAAAAATGCTTTTTCTGAAACGCAAACATATTTTACATCTTTTCGTCAGATGCTATTATAAGGCAACTTCAATCGTTAAAAGTGATTTCCGAATCCCAAAATGAAATTCATCGAGTCAGGGATTTTAAAAAATCAACCCGAAATCGATTCCTCGGCAATCTCAGGCTCTTGGCATATTGTCTCGGAAATAAACGCTTCCAAAAGTGCTCTTGCCTGCCAATCCGAATATTGTTGAGGCGGATGCTTCATCATAAAGGCACTGGCAGCTTTTAATGGGCCTCCTACACCCCTGTCCATAGCCAATTTACAACACCGAATAGCATCGACAACGATACCCGCGCTATTTGGCGAGTCCTCGACACTCAATCTCAATTCAAGATTAAAAGGTACATCGCCGAATTGTTTGCCTTCCATTCTAATAAAACAAACTTTGTTGTCATCCTGCCAATAAATAAAATCGCTTGGCCCGATATGAATATTATTATCGTCAAGAGGTTCGTCGAGTTGCGACTGAACAGCTTCCGTTTTCGATATTCGTTTGCTCGCAAGCCTACTTCTTTCGAGCATATTAAGAAAATCCGTATTGCCAGCTGTATTAAGCTGATATGTTCGCTCGAGTTTTACGCCTCTGTCATTAAAACATTTCGTTAAAACACGATGCGTTATCGTTGCCCCTAGCTGACTTTTTATATCGTCGCCTACAATAGGCAGATTAGCTTCCTTAAATTTCTTAGCCCACTTTTCATCGGATGCGATGAATACGGGAATACAATTGACAGCGCCACAGCCTGCCTCTAATGCAGCTGACATATAAAATTCGGTAGCTCTTTGTGAACCGACGGGCAAATAATTGACCAAAACGTCAGCTTTTGATTCTTTTAATACTTTTATTACGTCAACCGGCTCTGCATCAGCGAGTCGAAATGCACGTTCAGCGGGATAATCCGCCATATGAGCGGGAACACCGTCAAGAACATTCCCCATTTGTACGATAATATTCATTTTGGGAATGTCCTTGCAAAATATTTTTGTACAGTTCGGATGAGCGAATATCGCTTCGGACACATCTTTTCCGACTTTACGAGAATCAACATCAAAAGCAGCTACAATTTCAATATCTTCTAATCTGTATCCTCCTATTTCAGGGTGCAGCAAGCCGGCACTCGAGATATCTCGGCCGTCCCTATAATAATAAATTCCTTGTATCAAAGCGGACGCACAATTACCCAACCCGACAATAGCTAACTTTATCTTGGCCATTTCTTTATCTCCCAAAGTTGATTGACAAGTCAATTACGGGAATTATATTTGATTATCACATAAAACATATAAAATGCTTTTAGCGATTAAAGCTATACCCGCTGGATATAAAAATACGCATTTCCAGCTAAATGTCAATAAAATTCGATATTAATAAAAGCGCATATCGTTCCAAAGCGTATATAAAAATATAAAAAAATTTTTCTTCGATTTGACTTTTGACGATATATGTTGTAAACTTATTATGAGCATATGCTCATAATTAATATGAACGTATTTGGCAATTAATACAATAACAGGATAAAAATTTTCAGGATTCGTTATGGGACGAACTCCAAAATACAGAACAGTAAATTCGATGCCTGGCTATACATTTTTTAAGCCGAGAGCTGTTCCTCTACGAGAACTTGAAACATCGTGTTTAACGGTTGACGAATACGAAGCGATTAGACTGGCAGATTTTGAAGGGCTCGAGCAAATTCAAGCGGGACAGCGTATGGGTGTTTCGCGTCAAACATTTGCACGAATAATACGCTCTGCAAGACATAAGATTGCAGATGCTTTAGTAAACGGCAAAGCAATATGTATTGAAGGCGGATTTTATCAGCTTCCGCCGGGCCCTCCGCCTTGGGCTGGCAGAGCAGGTCGAGGTGGAGGAAGACGTTGGCGTGGCGGAAGATAAGACAGGCAAAAGCTTTTGGAAAACGGTAAATAGGTAAATATTGGTCATATTTTATGGAGGATAGAACAATGCCAGCTGGAGATGGAACAGGTCCTTTTGGTGCAGGTCCGATGACAGGTCGAGCTGCAGGTTTTTGTGCAGGTTACGGGGTTCCCGGTTACATGAACCCTTGGCCTGCAGGCGGAAGAGGATTTTGGCGAGCGGGAAGAGGCTTTGGCCGAGGCCTTGGGCTGGGCAGAGGTTTTGGACGAGGATACAGGCACTTATATTGGGCGACAGGCCTGCCTGGCTGGGCGCGTTTTGGCGGGTATAGGCCAGGCTCTGCTGTTCCTTGGCCGATAGCCAATCAGCAGGGAGTTGCCTCATCCGCTCGCGAGAATGAACTCGAAGATTTAAAAGCTCAAGCTAGCGAACTCGAAGATGAGTTGCAAGCAATCAAAGATAGAATCGCAGAGCTTGAGTCTGCAGCTGAAAAGTAGCTCCAAAAAAGTTAGATTTGAGGTAAGGACGTTCTAACATTTTCATAAATATCAAAATGTTAGAACGTCCGCAACGCAATTATATGCAAAAATGTTTGCAAATAAACACGCTATTAAGTGGAGGAAACGGTTATGATGACTTTTGGCAATGCGGGTTCCGGAGGCGGCAGAGGAATGGGACAAGGACGCGGCTTAGGCAGAGCAACGGGAGCTGGACGAGGAAGAATGGGAGGCTTCGGCGCCGGTCCGGGCGGAAATTGCGTTTGTCCCAATTGCGGAAAAACGATTCCTCATCAAAGAGGCATGCCCTGTAATCAAATAATGTGTCCTGATTGTAATGTTCCGATGACAAGACAATAATAACTAAATTGGAACGAAATCTTGTTCATAAGTCTTTTGTCATAATTTACTGAAATTTGTATGTTTAGCAGAAACAGAAACACAAGAGGAATCAGACATAACGGAAAAGCGGGCAACTGTTACAGGCAAAGCCTTCGGACGGAATACAAACTTTTAATTGCATCTATACAAATTGACAAATGTACAGGTTGTAGCAGCTGTGTAAAAGTATGCCCTGCAAAAGCAATTAGATTAGATTCCGATTCTAAAAAAGCATTTGTCGATTCTGCATTATGCCGAGGATGCGGAATATGCGCAACGGTGTGCCCTAAAAGCGCAATCACATTTACATAAGTTAAGAGTAATTAAAATGATTTTATGAAGGAAAAATAAGATGCCTTGGATTAATCATGATTTATGTACCGGATGTTGTGTTTGTATCGAGGAATGTCCAGCTGAAGCTATTTCACTTAACGAAGAAGAAAAAGCTATCATCGATGATGACAAATGTATCCGATGCGGAAAATGTCATGATGTATGTCCGACAGATGCAATAAGGCATGATAGCGAACGTATTCCCGAAGAAATAGATAAAAACATCGCCAGAGTAAAATCATTATTGACGCATTACAGTCAACAAGACGAGCAGATAGCGTTTCTCGAACGTATGATTAGGCACTTTAACAAACAAAGGAAAATAGCTGAGGCAACAATAGAACAAATAAAGCAAATAATATCTGAAATAAGAGAATAACGGCAATAAACTTATTAACATTTATTTACAGAGGAGCATTTATTATGAAAATAGCAATTACATCAACAGGTTCGGAACTTAACAGTGATATTGACCCTCGTTTCGGACGGGCTGCATATTTTATCATTTACGATACGGAAAGCAACGAATTTGAAGCGATAGACAATTCGGAAAATGCAGCTGCTGGCAGCGGAGTTGGCATCAAAAGCGGACAATTAATGATTGATAAAGGTGTTAAGTGGGTTATCACGGGCAGCGTAGGTCCCAATGCTTTTCAGGTGCTTTCGTCAGCGGGAATTAAAGTAGCTTCGGGTGCCTCGGGCAAAGTGGCGGAAGCAATAGAGGCATTTAAATCCGGCAAATTTTCCGAAACGGACTCGCCAACGGCACAAAGTCATCACGGATTACAACAATAATTAAATTCTCGACAACCGGAATAACGTCAGCGAAAAAACAAATGCAGAATAAATAAAATCTAAGAATATTATGATAGATAGAAACATAGAAGAGGATTTTTATGACCGTATCGAGCCTATTCTTCACCGTAAAGCAGGAAGAGAGCTTCGCATTGCAAGAAGAGTGCTCGATATAGGTTGTGGCGCATGTGAACTTGTTGAGTATTTGGCAAGCACATATCATCAAGATGTCATAGGCGTTGATATATCAGCTGGCAATTTTCCTAAAAAGCGTCATCGTGCCGGCGGACGCATAAGATGTATAAGAAAAAATGCAAAAAAGCTAAACTTTATCAAAAATGAAGCCATTGACGCTATCGTTATGATGTGGGCATTTCACGAAATGGATTGTCCGGAAGCAATATTGCGGGAATCGCTTCGTGTGCTTAGGCCGGGGGGAAAAATCCTAATTATCGATTTTCCCAAAAACTCATTGGCACAAAAATTGTGGAATGAGGATTATTATACGCTAAAAGGAATCGAGGGCAAATTGAAGCATGCTGGCTTTGATGAAATAAGCGCAAGATTGACAGCTAAAAAACAAATTATCTGGGCAAAGGGATACAAATCTTGTGATATGAAATAATCATGAATAGAGATAAAGTTGACATTACGGTGCTCGTTGAAAATACAACTTATGACGATAAGTTAGAAACGGAACATGGACTCGCATTTTGGATACGGGCTCATAGCTTACATATATTGTTCGATACGGGGCAAAGCAATCTGCTAATTCGTAACGCCGCTAAGCTTAATATCGACATCACACAAACAAACGCAATCGTATTGAGTCATGGCCATTATGATCATACGGGAGGGTTAGCTGACGTTATCTCGCTGGCTTTAAAGACAAATCTCAAAGTGTATGCACATCCTCAAGCATTTACGGACAAATATGCTTGCAAATTGGGCATATCGCGATATATCGGCATATCCGAACAAAATCGAAAAGCTGTTCTTAACGAAAACATATCTTTGTCGGATACGTCAAATCCAACGGAAATCTCAGCGGGCATATTTGTTACGGGACAAATTCCGCGTGTTACGGATTTTGAAGATACAGGCGGATATTTCTATACAGATAAAAGATGTAAAAATCCCGATTTATTGTTAGACGATCAAGCAATGTATTTTGAAACGATACACGGAACAGTTGTTTTACTCGGATGCGGACATGCAGGAGTTATAAATACATTAATTTATATCAAACAGCTAACAAATGATATGCCAATCTATGCTGTCT
>CAZKNI010000348.1:0-2858 GCA_964554055.1 uncultured Phycisphaerae bacterium
AATACCGAGTAATTATAAGTAAAATCAGAGACAACTACCGCACTTCGAATAGGATGATTAACATGCGAAGGACACAAACCAGTACTCATAACATAACCGGGATATGGAAAACCGGGATTAGCGTAATAATGAAAAACCGCAAACTGAGTCTTAACATATGGTTTGAGCTGATTAGGCCAACCCCCGTTGGTAGTATATCCTAATGGATAAGTATCATTGTTATCGTTAAGATAATATGTCAAAGCAACTCCCGTCTGATTGAGATTTGAAAGGCAATTTATCGTTCTTGCCCGATTTCTAGCGCTGCCGAGCGCAGGCAGAAGTATCGCAACAAGTACGGCAATAATCGCAACGACCACCAAGAGTTCTATTAACGTAAAGCAACTTCTACGCATAACTATCCTCCAGTTTATATGTTGACGTAGAGTACGGGAATACCCTCCTGTACTCTACGTCCGAATTCTGCTCTACGCTTCCTATCTTCGACGCAAAAATCCCAGTACACAGGCACCAATACCAATCATACAAATCGTTGCAGGTTCCGGTACAAACGAAACATCATCCACAAGAATTCCAGGGAACGGGCTGCTTCCCCAATATGTTCCAGCGACTTTTACTGCATCTATCTTTGTCATCGAGGTATAAGTTACTACAAATGTATCATCAACATACAAAGACGTGCCGGAATCACCGATAACAAACTCGACTTTGTACCAGTGATGGAACTGAGCGTCGATATTGGTATAAGTTTGATTGTATCCGGAACCGCGGTAGTAAAGCTTGGGATTATTTCGGTCGTATCCAAGCCATAAACTTTCGCCGGCAGCATCGTCGTATGCGCCCACCATCATCGAGTTGGCAGGCACCTCTGTGTCGCTGGATGCAATATTAACGTAGGCTGTCAACATCCCTTGGTCACCACTCGGGGCAAAACCTGCGGTTCGTACCAGTTGACATTTCTGGTTACTCCCATTTATTGTCTGCTTTTGCAGAGCCATATAGTTACCTCCATGCGGATTTACTCCGTTAAACGAAGTAACCGTCTCAAAGGGAGCAGGGTCGGAAACACTTTCGGACCACGTCGTCCAGTTTCCAAGCCCACTTTCGAATCCGTCCGACCATATTGCTGCTTGCCCAGACGACGTCATTACAGCTAAAAGCATCACACTCGACATAATTTGCACAACAGTTACCCTTTTCATCTCAAGTCTCCTTCCAAAAAGAACCGTTATTGCTCATATCAGCACCGTACTGATATAATTTTACTTTTTGTTACATTTAACCTATTCCCCAACTCGCATACATGAATTACGTATTACAAGTTCGGGTTTTATCGACAATTGAATCGTTCTCGAACCTAAACGATTTTCCAGCCGTTCAAGCAGAATTTTGGACGCTTCCTCGCCTATCTTGTAAAAATCTTGAGGGACCGTTGTCAAAGGCACCGGAGCATATTCACATTTATCAATATTGTCATAGCCAACAATAGAAATGTCATCAGGCACACGAATACCTTTATGTTGCAGATATTCAATCGCTGTCAGAGCAAGGTCATCATTGGCAAAAAAGATAGCGGTCGGTTTGTGGGGTAAATTCATGAGCTTATCGACCGCAAATATTACATCTTCGGTTGCTTGTTTTCCTGTACTGTCAAGTGCAATTATTTTTTCCCGGTCTATCGGAAGATTATATTTCACCAGACCACTTAAAAATCCCGTCTGTCGGTCTTGCAAAGATGTCCTGTCAACTTTTCGTGTAATGTAAGCAATATCTCTATGACCGAGTGAAGATAGATATTCAACAACCATTTCCGCACCGGAAATGTTGTCGGTTATAACATAATCAATTTCAAATCCACTCGGATAAGCATCAAGCAGCACAACAGGATAATTCGCCTCTTTAAGCCGTTTTATTTCCGGCAATAACTTGTCATCAGGTTCGTACCATACAAGAAATCCCCCGTGATAAACATCCGTATCACGTTTAAGATGATTTATCAATTCATCGGTGTTTTTATAAAAGTCCACTCCGACATAATATCCTTTATCTGAAAATACCTGATACATCGCCTCTAATACGCCATGCTTGACAACAACTTTTTCCTGTCCTGAACCAATAGGAGAAATATATTTTATCAATCTTTTATGGACGATGTGTCTGTGAGGATTATCCGCTACGAATGTTCCTTGTCCTTGCTTGCGTACGACGAGTCCTTCGGAAGCAAGGTTAGCAAGACCTTTGCTTATCGTCAATCGACTTAGCCCAAATGTTTTTTCTAACTCTCTTTCTGGTGGAATCTTATATCCCGGACGCCACTCGTTATTTGCAATTTTTCCTTTTATCGTTTCTACTACTAATTTATAGCCTTTGTTTCTTGGAGTTTCTATCGTTTTTGTAGTTATGGTCATAATTTAGTCTTCCCTACTCATTAAGTTATCCAATTACAACATATAATATAACCAATTGGATTATATTTATCAATGCTTTTTTTCCTAAAATTGTGTTTTTTTATTTAAATAGATTAGGGAATTGCGAAATGCAAAATTCGATACTCCAACTCGTCATTGTCCGACGACTGCCGGAAGGCAATCTCAAATCATCAATCAACAATTCTGTCGATAGCCGGATCTCCGTGCTGTCGGCACTCCGACTTCAATCATCAATTCTTTATGCTGCTCACGCCGCGAAGTTTCGCGAAGCGAAACTCCGCGCAAAATCGGGCTGTGCCTGTCAATCATTAATCTTCAATCTCCTCAATCTCTTCTTTTTCCGCAAGGGGCGCGGGGAATGATTTTCCTCGTCGCATCATCCCTCATCGCGAGCAAAAACAAGCTACATCCGCAGCTATCGATGTTGCA
>CAZKNI010000349.1:0-7686 GCA_964554055.1 uncultured Phycisphaerae bacterium
TTTGGGGATATATTGCGGGGCTGTGGCACGATATTGGCAAATATTCCGATGAATTTCAGAACAAATTAATAGAATCGGCCAATGCTAACATCGAAAACAAAAGTAAAGTTGAACACGCAATTTTCGGGGCGAAAATCGCTGCTAAAAAATGGCCTGACGGTGCGGGGAAAATTCTTGCTTATGTTATAGCAGGCCATCATTCCGGTCTGCCCGACGGGCGAAATAATGAATCTTCCTGTTTGCACAGACGATTGAACAAAGAGCTACCGTATCATATTCAATATCCCAATGAATTGTTTAATCAAAACAAACCTAATTTACCCTTCGTTCTCAACCTGAAGAATGTAAAACGTGCAGCTTTCGAACTCAGTTTTTTTACCAGAATGCTATATTCCGCTCTTGTCGATGCGGATTTTCTGGATACTGAAAATTTTTATGAGCCGCAAAAATTTCAACAGCGCCGAAAATATATCTCGCTGACAGAGATTAACAAATTGTTGTCGGAAAAACTCAATGAACTTCAAAGCAATGCTGATAGCAGCGAAATCAATACAATTCGCAAACAAATAAACGAGCTTTGTATCTCGGCAGCGGATAATGAACCCGGATTGTTTTCCCTAACTGTTCCGACCGGCGGAGGGAAGACTCTGTCTTCGATGGCTTTTGCTATCAAACATGCTTTGAAATATGGCAAGGAACGAGTTATTTATGTCATACCGTTTACGAGTATTATAGAACAGAATGCCAATATTTTTCGTGAGATATTCGGCTCAGCTGCTGTTCTGGAACATCACAGCAATTTCGAACCTGCGCAAGAAGATTATCTGACAAGGCTAGCGGCAGAAAATTGGGATGCACCGATTGTCGTAACTACAAATGTACAGTTTTTCGAGTCGCTGTTTGCTAATAAGCCGAGCAAATGTCGTAAGCTCCATAACATCGCAAACAGCGTGATAATCTTAGACGAAGTGCAAAGCTTACCCGATAATCTTCTTCTGCCTTGTATCGAAACGCTAAGAGAATTATATCTTCATTATAAATGCTCAATCGTTTTATGCACTGCAACTCAGCCAGCTATTCAGTTGCGAGATGATTTCAAAAACGGATTGGATAACGTGCGTGAGATAATACACAATCCTGATGAGCTTGTTCGACAATTAAAGCGTACAAAGATACACGTATTAGGAAATCAGTCGGACCAAGAACTAATAGAGCGATTTTGCGAATATGATAGTTTTTTATGTATTGTAAATACCCGAAAACATGCCCGAACATTGTACGAAAAATTGAAAGAAACAGATTCGGATAATGTTTTCCATCTGAGCACGTTGATGTATCCGTTACATCGTAGCAGGGTTCTGAAGCATATCCGCAAATTGCTAAAAGAAAATAAGCCATGTAAGGTCATAAGCACACAATTGGTCGAAGCGGGTGTTGATATTGATTTTCCTGTTGTTTTTCGTTCGATATCGGGACTTGACTCTATCGCTCAGGCAGCTGGCAGGTGTAATCGCGAAGGAAAATTAAGTGTCGGAAATGTTTACGTGTTTAAACCGGAAGAAGGATTGCCTGTTGGCTATTTTAGACAGACAGCTCAGACAGCAGAAGGAATTTTTCGCAGTTTTTCAGATGATATATTGTCATTGCAAGCTGTTGAGGAATATTTTAAAAGCTATTATTGGCAAAAAGGCGACGTTAAGCTAGATAATGAAGGCATTTTGAGTTCATTGCAAGCGGGATTAACGCAATGTAATTTTCCTTTCAAAGAGATAGCTCAAAAGTTTCGGATGATAAAACAAATAGGCAGGCCTGTTATCATTGCAATTGAGGACGAAGCTAAAAAACTCATAGATGAAATTCGAGAGACTTATATCTTATCGGGATATTCTCGAAAATTGCAGAAATATACAGTGCAAATCCCGCAGAGTTATTGGAATAATCTGGCAGATGCGGGACATATTGACATTGTACGCGATGTATTTCCCGTATTAATATTCGAAAATATGTACGATGAACACACGGGACTTAATATTTACGATATAGATAATCCGGAACCTGAAGATTTAATTTGTTAGAAGAAAGGATAAAACTATGAAAGGCGTAAAATTGAAAATTTGGGGCGAATATGCATGTTTTACTCGTCCGGAGATGAAAGTTGAGCGTGTTAGCTATGATTGCATTACACCGTCAGCTGCCCGGGGTATCCTCGAAGCAATATATTGGAAACCGTCGATACGATGGGTTATTGACAAAATTCATATATTGAATCCGATTCGATTTATGAATATTCGCCGAAACGAGCTTGGCAGCAAAATTCCTAAAAATAATATCACTTCTGCAATGAAAGAAGGCAAAGCACAGCTCGAAACTTTTATCGAAAATGACCGTCAACAACGAGCAGCTATGATACTCAAAGATGTTGCTTATGTTATAGAAGCGCATTTCGAATATACAGGTAGCGAAGACAACGAAGACAACAATGACGGCAAACATCTGGATATGTTTAATCGCAGAGCACGTAAAGGACAATGCTTCCATCAGCCTTATTTGGGATGCCGCGAGTTTCCCGCTAATTTCAGATTGATAGAGCGGGACGAACCGATTCCCGCTTCACATCTTACAGGCGAGCAGGATTTCGGTTTTATGCTGCACGATATTGATTTTGCGCACGCTATGCAAGCGAGGTTTTTCAGAGCGCAAGCTATTGATGGCGTTATAACAATCCCGCCTTTCGATGCAAAGGAGGTGAAAAAATGATATTACAAGCATTGAATAAGTATTATGAAAGATTGAAAAATAACCCAAACATAAATATTGCGATGCCAGGGTTTACCGAAGAGAAAATCAACGCTGTACTCGTCATAGATGATGACGGAAATCTTGTTCAATTCAAAGACATTCGCGAAGGTGAAGGCAAAAAAAAGCATCCTCGTCCTATGATAGTGCCACAGAGTTGCAAAAGGACAGGTTCTAAAGCCTACGAAAAACCCTTCTTTCTTTGGGATAATACCGGATTTGTTTTAGGGCGGGACAAAAAGAATGACAATAAAACTCAACTAAAATTCGAGTATTTCAAAAAGAAACATAATGAGCTTCTTTGTCAATGTGATGAGCCCGAGGCACAAGCCCTATTGAAATTCCTGAACAAATGGAATCCTGACGATGCTATAAAACTCGAAAATTGGGAAGAGCTTGTAGGCTCAAATGTTGTTTTTCAAATTGAAGGCAATCGGGCATATCTGCATGAAAATGAGCTGTTACGGCAAATTTGGCTAAAACATGCCGACAGCGGAGGCATAAAATTAATTGAAGGAAGATGTTCGGTATCCGGAAAAAATACGATGATTCCGAACATTCATCCTGCAATCAAGAATGTAAGGGGTGCCCAATCGAGTGGAGCTGCTATTGTTTCGTTTAATCTTGACGCATTTTGTTCTTACAATAAAGAGCAGAATTATAATGCTCCTGTTGGCCAAAACATTGTCTTTGCATATACGACAGCTCTTAATTATCTCTTAGCGCCGGACAGTAAGCAAAAAATTCTTATTGGCGATGCAACAACGGTTTTCTGGACGGAGCGAGACAATCCTATCGAAGGAATGTTCGGTATGATTATCGACCCTCGCGATTTATCCGACGAAGACAACAGAAAAGTTAAGCTATTCGTCGATGCTATACGCAAAGGAAAACAGCCCGACCAAATCGATAGCGAAACAAAATTTTACATACTCGGACTTTCACCAAATGCCTCACGTTTAGCTATTCGATTTTGGTATGCATGTTCCGTAAAACAACTCGAAGATAATTTGGCTGAACATTTCAACGATTTACAAATAATCAAATCTCACGAAAACGACCCTGATGTTCCGTCGATAAGACAGATTCTTTTTGAAACGATAAACAAAAAAGCATCGGACAAGACGCCTCAACCGCTATTGGCGGGGGCATTGATGCGTTCGGTTATCGAAGGCATTCCCTATCCGCAAGGACTGCTTAACGCTATTATCAATCGAATTCGAGCGGATCAAAATATAAATTACATCCGCACCGCTACAATAAAAGCTATTTTAAACCGTAAAAACAAATTTTTTAAAACAGGATTGGAGGTATCGGAAATGTTAGACAAAGAAAACAAAAACGTAGCGTATCTGTTGGGCAGACTTTTTGCTGTTCTGGAAAAAATTCAAACCGAAGCGCAGGGACAGCTAAACTCGACTATAAAAGACAGATTTTGGGGGTCAGCTTCCGCTACGCCTAACGTTGTATTTCCCCAGCTTTTGAATCTCAAGAATCATCACATCTCGAAAATGGAAAATACCGGCAGAGCTATCTATTTCGAAAAACTCATAGGAGAAATAATATCCGATATAGATGCATTTCCCGCCCACTTTTCGCTCGATGAACAAGGAGTTTTCGCTATCGGATATTATCATCAAAGGCAAGACCTGTTCACAAAGCGCGATAACAACGCCGAAGATGAATTAGTGAATAAAACAAATGCGTAATAATAAACAGAGGAATATAACGACCAATTTATTAGTCATTCAATTTTAAAGAAAGGAAATGTGTTATGAGTAATGTAATCCAAAATCGTTATGAATTTGTGTATCTGTTCGATGTAGAAAATGGCAATCCTAATGGCGACCCCGATGCTGGTAATATGCCGCGAATCGACCCCGAAACGAGCTATGGCATTGTTACCGATGTCTGCTTGAAACGAAAAATCAGAAATTTCGTCCAGATGACAAATGATGACAAGCCACCTTACTGCATCTATGTAAAGGAAAAAGCAATTCTGACAAATCAACAAAAACAAGCCTATGACGCGCTCGGCATCGATGACAAAAAGAGAACGGGCGATACAATCGAACAGGCAAGAATGTGGATGTGCCAGAATTATTTCGACGTACGCGCATTCGGAGCTGTTATGTCTCTGAAAGAATATAATTGCGGACAGGTGCGAGGTCCCGTTCAACTGAATTTCGGTAGAAGCATCGACCCGATTTCTCCTCGTGAACTCACAATAACTCGCATGGCTGTTGCTACGGAAAAAGAAGCCGACGCCCAATCAGGAGACAATCGTACAATGGGACGAAAAAATATCGTTCCTTACGGGCTATATCGAACGGAAGGATATATTTCCGCATTCTTAGCAGAGCAAACGGGATTTACGGAAGACGACCTCGAACTTCTATGGGACGCACTTATAAATATGTTCGATCATGACCATTCAGCTGCTCGCGGAAAAATGTGCGCAAGAAAGCTCATCGTATTCAAACACGATAGCAAACTCGGAAACGCTCCCGCACATAAACTTTTCGACACGGTCAAAATCACACCCTGCGACGGAAAACCGCCTCGTAGCTTTGATGATTACAAAAACAATATTCAAGCTCCACCGGACGGAAAACTGACTGAGTTTTCCGATATAACCGTTATAAATATGCTATAATAGGCGAAAAGTAATGTTCTGCGAAGACGAGTTATTGCCGATTTCCGCGCTTCAGCATTTTGAGTTTTGCCACAGGCAATGGGCGCTAATATATCTCGAAGAATCTTGGCTCGAGAACAAACTCACAGCTGAAGGACGCCTATTGCATACCAGAGCGCACCTCGAACAATCTGAAGAACATAATGGAATCAGAATTGTTCGGGGGGCGTTTCTGCGCTCGATACGATTGGGACTTATCGGAAAAGCTGACGTCATCGAATTTACGGACAATCCTAAAACAGTCAAACCGATAGAATACAAACGAGGGCAACCCAAACGAAACCTGTGCGACAAGGTTCAGCTGTGCGCTCAGGCATTATGTATCGAAGAAATGCTCGAAATTTCGGTAGAAAGAGGCGCTATCTATTACGGAAAAACGAGAAAGCGTATTGAGGTCGAATTTGACGATATGCTTAGGACAAAAACCGTCGAGCTTATCGAAAAGTTACACCGATTTACAGACGATGCGAATATTCCGCCGCCTGAGTACAACAAAAAATGCAAGAATTGTTCGCTATTCGATATATGTCAGCCGAAAATATTTTCGCGAAAATCGACCGTAGAACAATATCTGCTGTCAGCTATTTGACCCTTAACCAAACAACAAAAGGACAACGCACGATGAAAAGATTACTGAATACTCTTTTTGTTACGACAGATGGAACCTATCTCGCGAGAAAAGGAAAAACCGTTCTTGTTAGGCATAACAAGGAAACAAAATTGCAAGTCCCAATACATACACTAAATAACATCGTTTGCCTCGGCAGAGTACATATAAGCCCAGCTTTAATTGGCTTATGTAGTGAAAACAAAACTCCCATTGCAATTCTGAACAGATACGGGCGATTTCTCGGCAGAATAATAGGTCCTACATCGGGAAACGTTCTGCTCAGAAAAAAACATTTTCGATTTGCAGAAGACGAAAATCTTTCCGCACCTATCGCGCGGGCATGCGTAATCGCAAAAATAGCAAATACGAGAACGGTTTTGTCTCGAACTATACGCGATCATTCATCAGCTGCCGGAACTGCACAGATAGAATATGTAATAGGAATATTGGCATCTTTGTTGGAAGAACTCAAGCTTCCAAAACAAATCTATCAAATACGAGCAATTGAAGCACAAGCTGCCAGAGCATATTTCAGCGTATTTAATCACCTTATTATAGCTCAAAAACAAGATTTTGTCTTTCACGAACGTTCACGCAGGCCACCTCTCGATAGAGTCAATGCGATACTCTCTTTCCTGTACACGGTATTAGCTAACGATATAGCTTGCGCCCTCGAAAGTGTAGGACTCGATTCATCTATCGGATTTTTTCACAAAGACCGTCCCGGAAGAGCAAGCCTTGCTCTCGATATAATGGAAGAATTTCGTCCCATGCTTGCAGATAGAATTGCTCTTTCGCTAATAAATCGCCAACAAATAAAAGCCAACAACTTTACAATTACGGAAACCGGAGCGGTCAGAATGGATGACAAAGCTAAAAAAACTTTACTCGTAACATATCAAAAAAGAAAACAAGAAGAAATTAAACATCCCTTTTTAGATGAAATTGTTCAAATAGGTATATTACCTTTTGTGCAAGCACTTCTGCTTGCAAGACACATTAGAGGAGACCTTGATGGCTATCCTGCCTTTCTATGGAAATAAAAGGATACAAAATATATGCTCGTATTAATAACTTATGACGTAAACACGGAAACATTAGAAGGAAAACGTAGGCTACGAAAAGTTGCAAAAACATGTAGCGATTTCGGACAAAGAGTACAAAATTCCGTCTTTGAATGCCTCATCGACCCCGCACAATGGACATCTTTGCGTTCACAACTGATAGAAATAATAAATCCCGAATCCGACAGTTTGAGATTTTATTTTCTCGGTAAAAATTGGAAACGCAGAGTCGAGCACGTAGGCGCAAAACCCGGATACGACCCCGAAGGTCCTTTGATAGTATAAATCTTATATTTTTGTTGTGCTCGTCCCCCGCGAACCTATATTGACGAATAACATACGGGAGTTTCGCAACGGACATAAGACGCTCTTTGACAAGTACATAGGGCAATAACATCTATCGAAAGCAACATAAAAAATTCTTTCGCGTGCAGTTTCGCGATTGACATATTATAATCGCTTGATATATTAACAGTTAGGACGAGTATTGTCGCCCCCTATACGGGGGCGTGGATTGAAAC
>CAZKNI010000350.1:0-4451 GCA_964554055.1 uncultured Phycisphaerae bacterium
AAATAGCAGAAGATAAACGCTGGGAAAATATTACTCAAATCTGGCTCTATGGCGACCATTATAAATGGCGCGCGATGCGTTCAAACGGCATTGACGAAAAATATTGCACGGGCAATGCTTCAGATTACGAGAAATTCGAGAAATATGCACAAACGATGCCATATCTGCTGCGTAATCCGCTATATCACTGGTCGCATCTTGAGCTTAAACGATATTTCAACGTTTCGGAGTTGCTCTCACCGAAAACGTGCAAACAAATCTGGCAAAAATGCAATGAGCGAATAAATCAGCCTGATTTTTCCGCTCAGCAATTAATGAAACAAAGCAAGGTTGTACTCGTATGCACGACGGACGACCCGACAGACACGCTTGAATATCACAAAAAAATAGCACAAGACAGCAACTTCGATATAAAAGTTCTTCCGACATGGCGACCCGACAAAGGAATGGCTATTGAAAATCCGGACAGCTTCAATCAATGGCTTGACAAACTCGCTGAACGCACCGATATTGATATCAGAACGTTCCAAGATTTCCTTTCAGCTTTACGTAAACGACATGACTTTTTTCACGAGGCAGGATGTCGATTGAGCGATCATGGCATTGAAACCGCTTATGCGGAAGATTACACCGAAACTCAGCTAAACGCTATATTCGAAAAAGTACGAGCTAAACAAAGTCCGAGCAACGAAGAAATTCTAAAATTCAAGTCAGCTATGTTATATGAATTCGGAATAATGGATGCCGAAAAAGGATGGACTCAGCAATTTCATTTCGAGGCAATGCGAAATAACAATTCTCGCATGTTCGCAAAACTTGGGCCTGATACCGGATTCGATTCCATAGGCGATTTCCCGCTCGCAAGGGCACTCTCAAAATTACTGGACAGGCTTGACAGTCAAGACAAACTCGCTAAGACGATTCTCTATACGCTTAATCCGTCTTATAACGAAGTTATTGCAACAATGCTCGGAAATTTCCAAGATGCAAGCGTTCCGGGTAAAATGCAGTTCGGTAGCGGCTGGTGGTTCCTCGACCAAATCGACGGAATGACAAAACAAATGGAAGCACTCAGCAATATGGGGCTGCTTCGAAGATTTGTCGGCATGTTGACGGATAGCAGGTCTTTTTTAAGCTATACACGCCATGAATATTTTCGCAGATTGCTTTGCAACATATTGGGAAATGATATGGCTCGCGGACTTGTGCCCGACGATTTTGAGCTTATCGGTGCTATGATACGCGATATTTCTTATAATAACGCTGCTCGATATTTCGGGTTTGATTTGCCTGTTGCAGATAAATAGTGGGCAATCTAACATTAGCGTGATATAATTATATAACAAACAGCTTATAACAACAAAGACGGCGTAAATAGCTTCTTTGCGTTTCGGGAAAAGACTGAATTTGTGAGAAATTAAACGTAAAATTTTGTCATTGCGAGCGAATTTTTCGAAATGCGTTCGTAATAGATGTTTGTGTGCTTTTGCGTCTCTGTCAAGCACAATAAATCGGTCAGCTTGAACGATAAGATAAAAAGTTAATCGTAATGGCGTTTATATATTTTTTGTCTTTGTCAAACACAATAAATCGGTCAGCTTGAGTAATTGAGTAATAAAAAAAAGATAAAAAATTAATCGCCTGAGTGCTTCGGACGGTCGCTCAGCGTAACAATATAAGTTAGATACGCTGGGAGGAAAGTCCGAACTGGGCAGGGCACGGCGGTGGATAACGTCCACCGGGGGCGACCCCAGGGAAAGTGCCGCAGAAAACAGACCGCCTAAGCTTCCTTTCGTTAGAAAGGAGGCCGGCAAGGGTGAAAAGGTGAGGTAAGAGCTCACCGCTTAGCTGGTGACAGCTAAGGCATGGCAAACCCCGCCGCCAGCAAGGCCAAATAGGTAGCGAGTTTTCAGCTTTTTGCTGAAACGCGAATTTGCCCGATTCGCCTGAGCTACGGGTAGGCCGCTCGAGCCTATCGGCAACGGTAGGCCAAGATAAATGACCGTCACTCGTCATCCGGCGAGAACAGAATTCGGCTTATGAAGCACTCAGGCCTTTTTTCGTAAATATTTAAAAATGTTCATACGGAACATTTTTCCGAAAGATGCTTTATCTTTTATCCGAATTTCTGCAAATTTGCTTGATTTATCACGTATATTGGTGTTGAATTATTTGTGTTGCATTTTCTCTTGTTTATCGGAGGTCTGTTAAAATGAAATCTATAAGTCGCTTTTTGATAGCAATAGCAATATTGGCTGTTATTTCCAGCTGCGCCGAGAAAAAAACCGAAATCAAGCCCGTCAGAATAGGCGATATTAATGATATCGACAAAACAACAATTGGCGATATTAATCTGAAAACGGTCAAAGAAGTCGATTTGGTCGAAAAACTCGCAAAAGCGAGGGCTGACTATAAAAGGCTTCTCGTTTTGTTAAATCACTGGTATCTCGACAACGGATATTACGAAAAAGCGCAGTGGGCAGCTAAAGAATATGCCGATTTGAAACTTGTTCGCACATATCCGTATCTCGTAGAAATCGAAATCCAAAAAACGGATATTAAGCCGACGGATAGCATAGCATCAGCTGACAAGCTTTACGAAGAAGCGCTAAAGCTATATCACGAAGGACAAATCCTGCCTCTCGTAAATGATAAAAAGAAACTCAAAGAAGCTCTCGATAAATTCATAATGCTGATAAAGAAATATCCGAATAGCGATAAAATAGATGACGCTGCTTTCTACGCTGCTGAAATTTTGAAAGAATATTTTAACGATGACATACAAGCTGTCAAATATTACGAACTTGCAATGAAATGGGACCCGCACACGCCTCATCCGGTACGTTTTCAGTGTGCTGTGATTTATGATTTTCGTTTACATAATAGAGAAAAGGCGCTTGAAATGTATAAACGAGTACTCGCGGAAGAACCCGATATCGACAGAACAAATACGAGCTTTGCAACAACGAGGATAAAACAGCTACTCAAAGAACAACAAGCGGAAGAATCCTTGAAATCATCAAGCGTATCCCCAAAAACGAAAGATAAAAAATAAAAGGAGATAAAGAGTAGAAAGCAAAATGATTATTATCGGAGAAAAAATAAACGCTACAAGAAAAGAAGTAGCTAAAGCTCTTGAAAACAAAGATGAAACAATAATTAAGGAGCTTGCAACATCTCAAGAACAGGCAGGTGCTCATTATCTCGATATTAACGGTGGCGACCCGTCGCGCGAGATTGAAAATATCGAGTGGCTTATTGACGTAACACAATCGGTGTGTGATTTGCCGATATCACTTGATAGCGCAAATCCCCAAGCAATAGCGGTTGGCTTAAAAAAAGTCAAACACAAGCCAATCATTAACTCGATAAGCCTTGAGAAACAAAAAGTTTCCGACTTGCTGCCCGTCGTAAGCGAACAAGATTGTTCGGTAATCGCTCTGCTGATGAGCGATGAAGGTCTGCCGGGAAGCGTAGATGAAAGACTCAGGAGAGCTGACCAGCTTATTGACATTCTCACAAAGGCGGGCAAAAAACATGATGAGATTTTTGTTGACCCCTGCTTTCTCGCAATTTATAGCGAAGCTAACGCGGGCGTCGATGTCCTTGAGTCGATAAGACAAATCAGAAAACGGTTTCCTGATGTTCACATAAGCGGGGGCGTGAGTAATTCGAGCTTTGGCATGCCACAACGTAAATGGATTAATCAAGCATATTTGATTCTTGCGATTGGAGCTGGGCTTGATGCTGCGATAATCGACCCGTGCACAGAGGGCACTGTCCCGCTAATATTAGCAGCTGAAGTCATTATCGGCAAAGATGAAATGGGTATGAATTACATATCAGCAATGAGATGAACAATTTAGTTTGCCAACAGAATGATTTTAAAAGCATATAGCAAAATAATAGGAAAACACATTTTTCAAAATGCAACATATTGACATCGTCTTTTTGATGTCTAATTTTGAATTTTAGCCTTTATAATATTATAATAATACAATGTTGTTATGTTTATTATCCGAACGCTAAATCAAAATCGATGAGGGAATCCGATATGGAGCAATTAGCTCTGTTCGAACAAGATAAACAATTATTAGGGCTAAAAGAAGCATCTCAATGGGCAACTAAATATTTGAATAGGCGCGTTACCGTGTCAAACCTTTCTTATTTGCTACAATACGGCAGAATAAGAAAATATGGGAATAACGGAAACTCACTGATAGATAAAGATGAACTTAAAAAATATTACGATACGCTAAAAACAACGGAATTGAAATGGAAAAAACAATTGGGAGAGGATCTTAATTGGCATTTATCTTTTATTGAACATAAAGAATCCGAAAGAACAAAGCATGTTCATAGATTACACCCTTATAAAGGGAAATTCATACCACAATTAGTTGAGTATTTTTTAGATGAACATACAGATGAATTCAAGAAAGAAGTTTTTT
>CAZKNI010000351.1:0-6156 GCA_964554055.1 uncultured Phycisphaerae bacterium
TTTATCTCTTCTTCGAGATTTTTAAAGACTCTCTTTCTTATCTCTTCTTGAATCTTTAACTCTTCTTCGCTTAAGATTCTGCTCCCCGTGTAGCCTTTTTTTTTGAAAAGATTCTTTTTAACTTCTTCTCTTATTTCGTAAATTCCCGTTTCGTTCATTTTCTATCCTTCCTTCCATAAATCAGTATGAATTTCTAAAATCTTCGTGTTTTTACTCATATTGCTCCATTTATATTCGATTTGCCTAAAAGTATCGGTTGGCTGAACTGAAAGATAAGTATCTGTGTAGGCGCTTCCGTCCCAGCTTCTGCTGTCTAAAGTCTGCGCGATTTCTTCGGCGTTTGTTTTTGTCGTAAAGCTTGGGAATTCATTTAAAAACACCTTTGTCGGCGGAGATGAAAGATTTAAAGACGAGATGTCCGCTTTGTATTTTTGGATTTCTTCGTTGTAAAGAATTTGAACTTCTTCTGCTGTTAAGGCTCTGTTAAATATACGTGTTTGGTCAATCAAGCCTTTCCACACAAAATCGGAACTATACTGTCTTCTATTTCCTATAGAATACAAATCGTCATAATTGTTAGCAACAGATACATTATCTAACAATTTAACATTATCTACATATAAATCACAACCATTCACTCTATATACAACAACTACATGGCACCATTGGGAAGCGGGCACTGCGTCGGTTGCTACAATGCCATCACCGACGCAAACATCTCCGCTAGCAGGTGCTATAGCTAAAATATTCGTGTAGTTGGCGTTATCTTGTTGAACTATGCCTACCCTCGCAGCAGTCCCAGCATTATCTCTATACACCCAACAACTTATAGTATAAATCATGCTACTAATATTTATTGGAACAAAGTCGATATGTTGATTAGCACTACCATCAAACTCAACTGCATCGCCAAATCTGCCTGCAACATAACCAGTTATCAATATGTCAGTACCATTATAATTTCCGCCCGCGTCGTTTGCATTGCCGTCAAACTGCCATAAAGCAATTCCACTTCCGTCACCAAAAGGGTCAACATTATCGACTATCGAAAATCCGCCTTGCTCGAAATTTGCGCTCGTTTCGATAGAGTCGTTTGAAGATGTTATGATATATACGCTTTTGTTGCCTAAAATTTCATCATCTGTGACAATTTCGGTGTTGCTTGTTTCATTAGCCAAATTTATTTCGGGGGGGAGATATTTGACTATGTTTCTATATTTAACCCAATCGGTTTCTCCAGCTTCCTGTTCTGGCGACATTACGCTCGCCGAAGCGTTGTCTGCGGTTGCTACGATATCCCCGTTCTGAATCTCGGCATCTTGAGAAGAAGAAAGAGCGTCGAAATCGACTATCTGAACCGCGTTGTCAGCGACAATCGGGACATTTAATATCGTGTAGTTAAAAATTACTTCGTCACTGTCCTGATAATTCGCTCGCGTTGCTTTGACGGTTACGCTATCTTGCGTATCTTGGTCGACATTCGGCAAGACTATTTCAATAGTGTTGTTAACTAAATTTCCTTTGCTGATTATGTAGCTGTTATTACTATCGTAATTTTCTATCGTAATAACGAGCGTCGTATCTTCGTTTGCGCTTGAAGGTCCCGACAAAACGGGCGCTTCGAGTTTCGGAACGGTAATAGTAAAGCTTTTTAAAACCGCGTCGCTGTCAAGATAATGAGCTCTCGTCGCTTTGATTTCGAAACTTCCCATTGTCTGCGTGTCGGTCGGATTTGCGTTAAAAGTTATCTGATTGTTGCTTATAGAGATATTTCCGCCGACGACGTTTTGAGCGACATAGCTATTGCCACTATCATAATTTTCTATCGTAAAAATAAGAGGCTTGTTCCAATCTCCGCTTGTAGGTCCAGAGATAACGGGATTTTCGAGCTTAGGAATGTAAATTTCGAATGTGACCGTGAGCGGGTCGCTCGGCGTCTCTCCTTCCTTGCTAACGTAAACGTCAAATCCGCCTTGCACGGGCGTAGTCGTTTGCAAAGTCGGAGTAAAGATAATCTTTGCATTTTGCATATCTACGCTTACGCTTCCGTTCTGTTCGTTTTCAATATTATAAGTATAAGAAGCGTCGAAGTTTAAAATGTCAAATATAGCCTGCTCGAGATGCGAAATTCTGTCGATTGTAGATAATTGAGGGGTTGGCAGTTGCAGATTGTTAACGGTGACGTTAATAGTTAGATAATCACTGTCGAAAAATCCTCTCATAGTCGCTTTGACTTTCACGAAATACGCTTTTGTTTCGGGGACGTTCCCCGGAGAATAGACTATCTCTCCGCTTGAATTCACGAAAGCGCTTCCTATTTCGGCTTCAACAACGTAAGTATAATCGGCATTGTAATTTGTTATCGGAATGTTTAGAGTTGTCTCTTCGTCAATATTCCAGCTTGTCTGCGCCGTCGGCTTTGGCAAGATAAGAGATTTCCACTCGACGTCGTTTTCGTCTTCTGTAACCGCAAGAAAATATCCCGCCTTCCCCGTTTTGTCAGGGAGATTCGCTCCCCCGCTCGAAAGCTCCGCCCAATTATCGCTCGGCGGTTCGTCTGTGTTGTTATCAATTAGCGACACATAAAATTTATCGATATGTCTGACAATTTCGTCTTTAGCATACGAAGTCCCGCTTTGCCAAATCCCTTTATACATAACCGCATCGGTTACAATATTTTTAGCGGTTACTGCCGTGTCTTTTGCTGTTACCGCTTCATTTTTTGCGGTTATCGCTTCGTCTCGTGCGAACAATGTTTCGTTCTTTGCGTTTATAACGTTGTCTATGTTGTTTGCGACGTCTAAAAGCTCTTGCAGGCTGTTGGAAATATTTTCTATCGCCGTAGCTTGCGGAGCCAAAAGGTTGACGTTGTCTATCGCGTTTGCTACTGTCGAAATCGCGTTGACGTTGTCGGATACGATTACGATTTTATTTATATTGTCTCCGAGCGTGACGATATCGTCTTTAACGTCGTCGAGCGAGACGATTTTGTTCTTAATCGCGTCGAGATTTAAAATAGGTTGAATATTGTTCGCAACGGTCGTTACTTTATCTGCGTTGCTTCCGACAGAATTTACGTTATCAATGTTGTTCGCGACTGTCAGAACGTTATTTATATTATCCGCAACAGTTATAACTTTTGCGATATTATCAGCAACAGTTATGATTTTAGTTATGTCGTTTCCGACCTGAACGAAAACCGCCAAGTTTTCGTTCATCCACTCAATATTTTGATTAATTTGCGAGATAATAGTGTTTAACTGCGACTTAAATTGATTGTTAATTTCATCTCCCATTTGGTCTATTCCGTCACACGTTGCCTTTACTTCCGCCTCGAAATTCGGACTTTCAAGCGACGGAAAATCGGGAATTTCCGAAAGGGTTGCGGTTAGTGTGATTATCGTTATCGGATTTGCCATTGTTTATCTCCTTAACCTATGCCTTTTATTACAATATGAACGTTGCTCGCTTGCGGGTTCATAACGGTAATTCTCGAATTGATAAGCTTGCCCCACACAACGACGCCCGAAGCAGGTTCAATCCAAACGAGTTTTTTGCCCTTTACTGTTTTTATCGTCTGCCTTATGTTCGCTACGGACGGAGTATCAAGATGCGCGTTTGCGTCAACGAGCTCGTATCTCTCGACGATTCTGTCGGGGTCGGTTTCGTCAAGACCTATTTTTTCGGTCTCGACTTCCTCGAAATAGTATTGCCATTTAAGAGAGCCTATCTGTTTCGGAACGCCGTAAGTAAACTTCCCTATCTTGCAAAGATTGTTTTCCGCTCTTAGAGTGATATCAACCGTTCCCGAATAGCTCGTATCGAAACGAACGAGCGCCATATCGGCTAAAACGCTATGAACGCCCGCCAAAAGCTCCCGGCAGTTTTTTGCGGAGTTGATATACATCGGGTGTTGATAAGTGTATTGAACGTTTCCGTCTTCATCTTTGAAAACAAAATCTATTCGAGAGCAATAAGTATTCATAAACGCAAAATCTTTGTAGCCTCTGTTTCTGACCGTAAAAGTTATGTCTCCGTCTTTTTCGGCGGTAGTAGTATAGTACTCGTCAAGCAGATAGCCAAGGTTCGTATCGTCCAAATTCGTGCTTAAGATTTCCATAGAGCTATCATCGATAAAAATCATCTTCTCTCCTAAGCGGTGTTTGCGGCTATTTGCTGTAAGAGTCTGTTCGTATAACCCAAATCGCTTTTTATCCCCGCGGTCATAGAGTAAACGGAATACATAATTCCGTAAAGCACGCTCTTGGCGGAATCGATATTGGGTCTCGGGTCAACGGTCGCCCCGCCTATGCTTTTTGCGTTGATTGCGTTTCTTACGCTATACGTCGCGTTGCTTAGAGAGCTTACGATATAGTTAGCCTGCTCCCTTACCGTGGTCGCTATCGCATTGCCCCAGCTTGAAATTTTTGTCGAGATGTCGGTTAAATAGCCCGTGTAGTTTACGTTGCTTAGTCTACTCGTTATCGCGCTTTTTGCGCCGTTTATAGTATTTGCGATATAGCCCCCCTGCGCTTGGAGAGTGCTGTTTACGGTATAAACCGCCGACGTAGTCGCGTCCGAAATTCCTATTTTGGAAGCTATATTGTCAAGCTTTGCACCGAGCGTCCCCGTTTCGTAGTTTGTCTGCTCTCTTATCGTCGTTGCGATTGCGTTAGCCCAGCTCGATATGGCGTTAACGACGTCGGAATTATTTTGAGCGATTATGTTGTTTCGAATCTGGTCGAGTTTAGCGCCCAAAACGCCCGTTGACCAACCGATTTGCTCTCTTATCGTTATCGTTATCTGGTCGGTCGAGGCTTTTAGGCTAAAGAGCGTGCTTTTCGTGTTTGCGGTGTTGTTGTCTATCAACCTCAAAAAGCTCGTCTGAGTCTTTATATTGCTGTTTGTCGTTATGTTTTGCGAATTTATGTCGCTTAATATTTTTGTATTCCTATCGGTTTTATCCGCAACGCTCTTAGTGGCGCTTTCATTCGCTTTGACCGCTTCGGTCTGCTTCTTTTCTTCAATCGTTGCGATATTCATGGTCTTTTGCAACTCCTTTATCGCTTGTTCGAGAGTTTGCGTAGAGATGTCGTTTTTTATTTGTTCTAAAGCCGTTAATGCGGTCAATGCACCCGTCATCTGACTCAATTTCTTAGTCTCTTCTGCAAGGAGTTGAGAAAGAGATTTCGTTTCTGTTTCAAGCCCGCTTTTTGCGCCCTCTAACCAAGCAATCGCTTTCTTGTCTATCTCGTCAAGATACTGTTTCGTAGTCGCCTCGTCGAGTCCGAGAGACTTAATATAGTTGATTCTCTCGTCTCTCCAGGCATTCACCATTTCTTCAATATTTCTCGCTACTTCGAGTTTCGTATCCGCCGAAGCTTTTCTAAATTTTTCAAACATCTCTTCAATCGCTTCGGTCGTTACTTTCACCGATTCGACGCCCTTAATTCTGTTAATCGACTCGTCTATGCTTCTTATTTCGTCTTGATATGCGCTTATTAAGCCTTTAAGCCCGTCAACGAAACTTTTGCTTTTGTTGGTAGCGTCCAAAAGCGCATCGCCGAGCCGTTCCCAATTTTTTATGGTTTCGGGAGTTAGGCTTTCTGATAGAGCTTGTTTCAATCTGTAAGAGAAGTTCTTTAGATTTACACCCGTTCCGCCATCAATGCTTTGAGCAAGCTCCCAAAAACTCTCTCTCGCGCTTCTTGCCGAAATGCGGAGCTTATCGAAAGCCGAATCGATTGATAGCGTCGAGAGCTCGTTGAAAGTATTTTTGATTTTGTTGCTTAAATCTCCGAGACGTCCGAGCTCGCTTAAAATAGCTTCGTTAATGCTTTTGTTTATGCTTTTTGCGTAATTTTTCCAAGCTTCCTCAATCTCTTTCGTATCGGGTTTTTTCGAGATTGCTCTTATGAACGCGAGCCCTATTTCGTCAACAAACTCGTCAAATTGATAATTTCTATTCTTGATATCTAAGACGATATCGTTGACGTATCCGAGAGCTTTTGCGGCGCTGTCATACGCTTTTAGCAGATTGTTGATTGCATTCTCCCACTCTTTGGGAATCATATAGTCTCTTATGTTCGTTTTGGTCCCGAGCCAAGAAGAAGTTTTGTAAATCTCATATTTTGCAAGCGTATTCGCCAAAGCGTC
>CAZKNI010000352.1:0-4735 GCA_964554055.1 uncultured Phycisphaerae bacterium
TAATGCAAGAATGATGGGCATCTATGGAGGAATAACAGACCCGAAAGTCAGAGATGCTGCATGGAAATATGTTCATTTTTGGATGAGTCGTCCGGCTCGAAAGGCATTAGTCGATACAATGGTCAAAAACGGCTACGGTAGATTTGTTCAGCCTGAATTATTAAAAGAGTTCGGATATACCGAATATGCGAGAATGATACCTAAAAGCTGGGAACGGGCGTTCAAAGAGGCAGCTAAACACGGAAAACCCGAGCCTTATGGTAAAAACTGTCAGCAAATATATCGATGGATGACTCACCCGTTAGGCGAAATACTTTATGATAAAGAAATCATTGATGCAATAAATCGAGGAGATGACGCTTTTGCTCTGAAAAAAATCAAAAAAATTCTTCACAAAGGAGTTTTGGATGCTAATGAGAAGATGATAGGCATTCTTCCGGAACATACACTTACGTATATAAAAAATTGGCCTTTCCAGAATTTTTGGCGTAAATGCGTTTCCTTAGGTATAATTCCGGCAAAGACGATAACTTTTAGAAACAGAGTTGCATTGATTGTTACATTGACGATAGCAATCGTGTTTACTCTTGTCTTTCGCTATATCTGGAAAGTATTTTCCCCCCCTGCTGACGACCCTGTGTTGAGTAAAGGGACGTGGCAGTTTCGCAAATATAAAATAGCTTATCTTTGTCTATTGCCTGCTGTCGCAACAATTGCGTTGTGGAAATATTACCCTCTTGCCCGCGGAATTTTGATGGCATTCGAAGATTATCGCGTAACCGGTAAAGGCGGAGGATTTGTCGGATTAGCTAACTTTGCTCACGTTCTATTTGATGACCAATTTTGGTATTCGATGTATGTAGCGATAAAATATTCAGCTATTTTTATGACGTTCGGATTTACAGCTCCGATTATCTTGGCAATTCTCTTGCAGGAAGTTCCGAAAGGCAAGATATTGTATCGCACGATATATTATCTTCCAGCTGTTATAACGGGTTTGGTTGTAATCTTTTTATGGAAGACATTTTATCGTCCGGACGGGTTATTAAATCAGATATTAGCTTTTCTGGGTATAGAATCTAACGAAGCTTGGCTACAAAATCCGAAATGGGCGTTGATTTGCTGTATAGCTCCGACAATTTGGGCGGGTATGGGTCCCGGATGCCTTATATATCTTGCAGCATTAAAGACAGTGCCCGATGAATTGTATGAAGCAGCTAATATAGATGGCGCCGGTATTTGGAAAAAGATAATTCATATAACGATACCTTCGATAAAAGGTTTGATAATTATCAATTTTGTCGGGGCTTTTATAGCATCATTTCAAAGTGCTAATATGATTCTTGCTATGACTGGTGGCGGCCCTTATACGCCTTACGGAACGACAGAAGTAGCAGGCTTGCATATATTTTATACAGCGTTTTTCTATCTTAAATTCGGAATAGCGACTGCAATGGCTTGGATATTAGGTTTGATGCTTATCGGATTTACAGTAATGCAGCTTAAACGCTTGAGAAATATGGAATTCAAAACTGCAAAGAGTTAATTAATTGAAGATGAACAAATTGGAGATAGATTATGCCTATAATTACAGCTGTTGAAGCAAAATCAAGATGGGTCAAATTCGTCTATTTGTGCATATATCTTGTGTTGACGATTGGCGCATTAACGATGATATATCCGATGATGCTGATGATTTCGGGGTCGGTTAAGTCTGATACGGATATTACGACAATGGACCCTATTCCGAAATTTGTGTTTGATGATGATATTTTGTATAAAAAATATATCGAAAATAAATTTGGCGGACAAATCGAACTCTATCAACAAGCTTATAAAGACGATAGCAAGACCTGGCGTTTGATTCCCGTGCGAACGAAGATAGGCGATAGAAAACTTGTAGAATTGTATCGTAAATTTCGGAAAGAATATGCTAAAAATAGTTGGCAATTTCTCGGTTTCGGTCAATCTAGTTCTCGTCTGTCTTTTCACAATGTAAGAGGTTTTAGGAAATTTCTGGAAGAACATTTTGGTCCTATCGAAAAGCTAAACGATGCTTTCGATACAGCATATAATTCGTATTTGGAAATATATCCACTTGGAAGCAGGGAGATGATTTCCCGCCGGTACAGGCCTGCCATGACGGAGTTTTATAAGCTATTTGTTGAATATAAAATGTCCAGACCCGATTACGAAAGAATTTTCGTTGACCTTGACGGATATTATCAACAAATGTATCTTAAACCTGTTTTTTCGAATATTGAAAATTATAACAAGATACACGGAACAAAATATAAAAGCTTTTTTGATATTCCGCTGAGCGCAAATCCTCCTGAAAATCCGGAGATGCGTAAAGACTGGGAAAAATTTGTCAGAAACGAACTTAATCTTGTTTACATTAGGCTTAATAAGAATCAAGCAGATAAATATCGGATGTTTTTGAAGAAGCGATATAAGAAAATATCGCTTATCAATAAGTTATATAATAGAAAATATAAGACATTTTCCCAAATTTCGTTTCCGCAAACAATGCCTTCAAATCCGGTTGTAGCAGCTGATTGGGATTTATTTATACAAAAAGCTGCTGACTTGGAAGCTATATCGGTTTATGGTCCTCGACAAGCATTTGAGACTTTTTTGAAAAAAGAAGGATACTCAAAGGGAGACTCATATTATACGATGACACAGGCAAGAATATTCACCGATATTGCCGATTTCAATAAATTAAAAAAAGACTTTAAGTGGGAATGCTTAAAAATCAATTATCAAACAGTGTTAGATTATATCCTTCTACACGGTCGAGGAGTCTATAACACAATTATATATTGCTCATTATTGATATTGGCTCAGCTACTTGTTAACCCGTTAGCAGCATACGCTATGAGCCGATATAAATTGCCGAGTACATATAAAATTCTGCTGTTTTGTATGGCTACAATGGCGTTTCCGCCCGCTGTTACAATGATTCCCGCATTCTTGTTATTACGTAAATTGAATTTGTTGAATACATTTGCAGCGTTGATTTTGCCGGCAATGGCTAACGGATATTGGATATTTATGCTAAAAGGATTTTTCGATTCTCTTCCTCAAGAGCTATACGAAGCAGCGGACATTGACGGCGCAACGGAGTGGAAAAAGTTCTGGATTATCACAATGTCATTATCGAAACCGGTTTTAGCTGTTGTTGCATTACAGGCATTTACGCTTGCTTATGCAAACTTTATGGCTGCCTTGATTATTATTCCGGACCAAAAAATGTGGACGCTTATGATTTGGCTTTATCAGCTTCAAACATTTTCACATCAAGCTGTAATATATGCAGCATTGTGTCTCGCAGCGATTCCGACATTTTTAGTGTTCTTATTCGCTCAGGGAATAATAATGCGAGGCATTGTAGTGCCGGTGGAAAAATAATATTGCTATTAAGATAAAGGCTGATTTAATGCGAGAGCTATTTACAAGAGAAAAAACGAATCCTATCATAACAGCCGACATGATGCCGTATTCGGTTAATACGGTATTTAATCCGGGAGTAGCGGAGTACGACGGCTATACGGTTTTACTTGTTCGGGTCGAAGACCTTCAAGGTCAATCTCATCTGACCGTTGCAAGAAGCAAAAATGGCGTCGATAATTGGGAAATTGAACCCAAGCCTCTTATATTTCCTCAGCCCGATACCGATGAATATGCGTATGAACAATTTGGGTGTGAAGATGCCAGAGTTACCTATATCCCGGAAAGGCAGGAATATTTTATTTGTTATACAGCATATTCACCTGTTGGCCCCGGCGTTGCAACCGCTATCACAAGCGATTTTGTAAGTGTAAAAAAATCGGGACTGATTTTGCCCCCTAACAATAAAGATGCCGCTATATTTCCTCGCAAATTCAATAATAAATGGGTAATGCTTCATCGTCCTGTTGCAGGAGATATCGAACATATTTGGCTGACGAGTTCTTCCGATTTAATCCATTGGGGCGAACCTAAATGCTTGCTTCCCGAGCGAGGAGGTCCCTGGTGGGACGCTGCCCGAGTCGGAGCGGGCGCGCCCCCTATCGAAACGGAACAAGGTTGGCTTATCATATATCACGGTGTAAAGACAACAACATCCGGCGCGATATATCGTTTGGGATTAGCTTTGGTTGATAAAGGTAATCCCTATAAACTGCTATTCAGGCATCCGCGCTGGGTCTTTGGTCCTACGGAATCTTACGAAAGGCATGGCGATGTTTCAAATGTCGTATATACATGCGGCGCTATTGTTCGCGGAGACGAGCTATGGATGTATTATGGCGGAGCGGATTCTTGTGTATGCTTGGCGAGAGCAAAATTGCGAGATGTATTGCATGAATTAACCGAGTTTACCGGAAGAGCTGCTTCTTCTCATTTTATTAAATGCGGTTTGGGTTAAATAACTGTTATAAACAAAGAGAAAGGGAGGCATTATGGCTAAGAGTAAAAAAGCGAAAAGAATAGAATTGTATGGCAAACTCGGAGCAATCTGCTCGATTGTAGCGATAATTGTAATAATGATTATTTTTGCCTTTATGCTGCATCGCTGGAATTTTCAGGAAAATCTTATTATAGTTGGCAAACGTAGCAAGCCTTTGATATTGTTAGGCCTTGCCGTAGCTACGATGTTAGGTTTTTTGGGTTTTATAGGTGGCTTGGAAGGCGCAGCGGAAGGCGAAGGCAAAACAAAAACTTTAGGCTGGCTTGGATTTTGGGCGGGCGC
>CAZKNI010000353.1:0-3565 GCA_964554055.1 uncultured Phycisphaerae bacterium
CGCTTCGATTATCCTCTTTACAAAATCCAAGACAGCTGGCCTCGTTTCATATTTTCCTAAATCCTGTGCTTGTAAAACAACAACAGGTTCATAATTCCTCTGCCTCCACTGAATAAAATAATTCTCAAAGCTGGAAGGAACAAGCTCGTCAGGTATCTCAACAAGATAATTATCCGCTATCTCATTCACGGGAGGCTCGCGCATCGCAGGCCACGCAACTATGAAATCCGACCTGCCCTGAAACTGAGAAAAATATTTTCTCACCTTACTCAATAACGACGCTATTCTGCTATCAGGCTCCTGCCAATAATGAGTTACCCTATCGAACACCCAATTTTCTATTTTATCCGCATGTCGAGCCAACAAAGTAGCTAACGGAACTTTCCACGCTTGACTTTTCGATGCAAATAAATCCCATATACTCGGACTTATCAACTTCTCACTCAACTTTATATCTTTAGGTATGCTCGGAAACCCGCCGAATATCCTTATTTCATCTCGTTTCAACTTATATGCGATAATATCAGAATACGAATGAGCCGAACCTGCCGAAACACAATTCATATCTCGACGCCAAAACGGAACGAGCACCCATCCGGGCATTATCTTAGAAATAAACTTTTCGATAAGAACAGGATGATTAAGAGGACTAGCTGACAAATCAATTCCCATTCCGTTTTTAGGCCACTTAACTCTATTTCTATTAAGCACCGCAAAATCTATTTCTTTCGCTATTATTACCTCTCCTTGCGCAAGCACCTCAAGCCTAAGCGTATATAATCCCGCACAAAGCTTACCCAGCTCAAATTCCGAAAACTTAGGCATCTGTGCCTCTCCCTGCAAAATAGCTTCTATCGGAGGAAGAATCTCTATCGGAATCTTCCATTTCACAGATTTCCCGTTCGTACAATCTATCAACTTCATTCTCGCACGAATATCATTAGCTGCAGGGTCAGCTACAAGCGAAAGTACATTTATCTGTTCCGACGTATCATAAATTAACTGATAATCTTTCATCTGCAAACGAACTTGAGGCAATCTTATAATTGCAATTTCATCTATCCACATTGTCGCATAAATGTCTTTTTTATACGAAATAATCTGTGAATTGAACTTTTTCGGAAAATGGTCAGGCTGTACCAGAAACACTCCGAGGCCAATAAATCGTCCCTCCGGATTGCTAAAAGGAAGATTTACCGTAACTGTCTGCCACTTTGAGCTTCGACCTTTAACAGGCGAAATAAGCTTGCTATACCTTATCGTATCTTTAAGAGGATTTCCAAATCTATCAAGATAAAACGCTTCTATATATCCTCTTGCATATTTCATATTTGCGGTTTTAACTTTAGCGATGATTTTATGGTCGCTTCCGGGAAAGGCGGAGACTTTTCTCGCAAGAAACAAATATCCCAAATTTCCGCCATTCAGCTGTAGCTTAAAAGATGGCGGAGGAACCCCTACTTCTTCGTCAAGCTTTCCGTTAACAAAGTGAGGAAACCCGCTTGCCTGAACTTTCGTCCAATACATAGGTATATCTTCGAGATTGCCCAACGGACGTTCGTTAAAATCAAATTTCTTGATAATACGACGTGTCAACGAAGAAATCGACTGTGATGCACTTATCTTGATAGACTCCGACGAAACAATCTCAATCGGATATACAACGAAAATGCAAGCCAATATTAATATATATTTCTTTAATCGCATTTAAAAATTATCGGCTGTTATACATATCTTCCTTGACGATGCTATTTATAGCTGCAATATTATATACTGATTCCGCATTAAAATGCAATGTTAGTAAATAGGAAACTCACGTATATTTATGAATAAAAATAATAAAAATAACGGCAAACAAAAAAATCTTCCGCTATACGTAAAGGCAAAATACGTTCTCGTACGAACGGGTCTGATTTGCTTAATTAAAACGATAGGCCTTGACGGACTCTATTATTTTGGCCAATTTTTTGGCATATGTGAATATCTTCTACAATACAAAAAACGGGCTCGAATATATCGCCGACTTCAACAAATATACTCTCACCCAATAGCTGCTTCGGAAGCACGAAAAATTGCCCGACAGTATTTTACACGTACAAGATGCGACAAAATGCTATATACAATTATAGATAAAATCGACCGTAAAGAGCTTTTAAGTAGATTTCACATTGAAGGCAAGCAATATATAGACGAAAGCATCAAACGGGGACAGGGCACTTTCCTAATGTTTAGCCATCAAGGTTCACATCATCTCGCAGGAATCTTCCTGATTCTCTCGGGCTATCGCATTATCGGGCTACGTGACCCTAACGAAAGCCCCTTGAGAATATACGTTCAACAACAATTTGAAAAAAATTTTCCCGAGTTTCGCGATTTACAAATAACACCTAACGACAGTTTCGCTCGCACATTTTTTCACGCATTCAAAGACAATCAAATAGTAGCTGCCGCTATGGACATTTGGCGACAAAGAGAAAATATACGTTCGGTACAAGTTGAAATATTCGGACAAAAAAGAGATTTTCTATCGGGAATGACAAATATAGCTCTTCGTTCACACTCCGCTATTCTTGTAGGATTTGTCCTCTCTCTTCCGAAATTCCGATATTGTGTTATATTTCATCCTTGGCTAAATAATCCCGACAAAGACACCGATTCACCCGAAACTGTCCAAAAAGTTATGCAAAAATATGCCAATCTCATTGAGCAACATGTCAAAAAATATCCCGACCATATTTCAAAAACAAAGTAAAGTTTCTCTTGACATTTTTAATAAATATTCACATATTGAACTTTGTCCGGATAATAACAATCTTTTATACGGAGAAAAGAGTAATGCAAAAAGTCAAAAAAACAGGGCTATTGATAGCTATGTTAAGTCTTATCATTTGTGTAGGTTGTAGCTTGCCCCAAATCTTTGCCGTAACAAGCGATGTTACATCAAGCCTTGTTTACGGCTCGCTAATTGCAAGCGAGCTCAGCGGTAGCCAGGACGGCTCCAGTATGTTACAGATAATAAACAATCTCAAGAATCTATTAAGTGGCGAATCATAAAAGATATCGATTTCATACGATTTGCTTTTTGACAAACCGGCACGTAACATTTCTTTGTGCACCGCAATCGTAAACGTTTAAAATCGCACTGTAATTACAGGTTTACGATTAAATGAATACACTTTGCGTTTTTTTCAAAAACATATCTTGAACGTATTGACGACTTTGCTATAATATTATGGTGGGTGGAATAATCGTTTTGACAAAAGAATATTGTCGATTTAATAGTTAATACATTTTGCGGTAGTAGGTTGTCGTCCTCCCCTCTTTGGATACAGTGTCCCCCCCGCACTGTATCACCCTGCTACCGCAATTTTTTTTATGACAATCTGCCCAGCCCGTCGCACTAATAATATAACAAATATTATTTCTACAAATTATTTATCACTTGTCTTTTTTTCAGCTCCCGTCGATATTAAACTTTAATCACAACATAACAAATATTATTTTACAGTTACAAAAAGATAAGAATGATTTATAATATTCTGTGAAACAAAAACAGGCTGTGCCT
>CAZKNI010000354.1:0-9283 GCA_964554055.1 uncultured Phycisphaerae bacterium
TCTTTAACACTGTGCCCTTTGCCAGTACCTAAATTAACGACGATTTCACGTTCGGGTTCAAGCGACAAAAGTGCTGATAGATGTGCTTCAGCTAAATCTTCAACGTGAATGTAATCGCGAATGCACGTTCCGTCAGGCGTCGGATAATCATCTCCAAAAATTGTTATTGTTTTTCTCTGGCCTAACGCCACTTGCAAGACAATCGGAATCAAATGTGTCTCGGGTTGATGAGCTTCACCTATCGTTCCGTCAAGAGCAGCTCCCGCTGCATTGAAATACCTTAAAGCTGAATATCCCAAATGCCATGCGGTTTTACAATCCGCAAAAACTTGCTCCATTATTCTTTTAGTCCAGCCATAAGGACTTATCGGATTTAGAGGCATATCTTCGGTAATAGGAGTAGCGGGCGGCGGCCCGTAAACGGCGCAGCTTGAGCTAAACACAAGCTTTTTGACATCAAGTTCTTGCATTACTTCGAGCAGATTTACCGTATTTATAACGTTGTTACGATAATAAAATAATGGCTTTTCCACAGATTCGCCAACTGCTGCTGAAGCTGCAAAATGCATAACAGCTTCGGGACGAAATTCTTTCATAGCTGACATTATTTTGTCTTTATCGCCCAAATCGCCTATAACAAGCTCGTCTTCGGGGACAGCCTGCTTATGGCCAGCTGAGAGATTGTCATATATCATCAATTCGTAGCCGCTTTCGCGCAACAATTTCGCACAATGCGAACCGACATAACCTGCTCCGCCTGTTATAAATATTCTCATAAAACGTCCTCTTACATCTTAAACAACAAAATACGTTCGAAAAAGTATATCAAAAGTTATTATTTACGTTTTTTATGCCAAATATACAATCAAAATAATGTCTGATTTTTATTTTCGGTATCAGACGATTTCGGATAATTTATCATTTTCAAAAATTCCTCTTCCGATATAATTTTAATGCCAAGTTCTCTCGCTTTTAATAACTTTGAACCGGGATTTTCGCCGACGATTAGATAATCTGTCTTGGAGCTTACGCTTGATGTCGATTTTCCGCCAAGTTTTTTTATTAAATTTTCTATTTCGTTGCGAGAAAAATTTTCAAGCGTACCGGTTATGACAAACGTTTTATCCTTGAGCACCTTTTCACCGGATTCTTCAGGCCTATTCAACTCTGTGTTTACTCCGACAGCTTTCAAGTTTTCAATTATACGTCTATTAGCTGGATTACGAAAATAATCATAAATATTCTTTGCGACGACAGGACCTATATCCGGCAACGATTCAAGTTGTTCTATGCTCGCATTCATTAAATTGTCAAGAGATTTAAACTCTTTAGCTAAAACTTCAGCTGTTGTAATTCCGACATTGGGAATGTTCAACGCACCTATTACTCGCGATAAATCGCGGTTTTTGCTTTCTTTTATTGCTTGCAAAAGATTTTCTGCCGATTTAGGCCCCATTCTTTCGAGATTGACAATATCTTCACGTTTAAGCTTATACAAATCCGCATATTCTTTAACAAGTCCTTTATCAACAAGCTGCTCGATAACAGCGGGCCCTAATCCTTCGATGTCCATCAAATCGCGAGAAGCAAAATATCGCAAACGTTCTTTAAACTGAGCGGGACAAGCGCTATTCGTACAACGATAATATACTCCGTCAGCATCTTTTTTGACTTCGCCATTGCATACGGGACACTTCTCGGGCGGAGCTATTTCCTTTTTTCCTCTCGGCCTACTCGTAACAACCGAAACGACCTGCGGAATAATCTCGCCAGCCTTTTCTATTATTACCGTATCGCCTATTTTTAATCCGAGACGTTCTATTTGGTCGTAATTGTGTAAACTCGCATGGCTTACTGTTGTACCCGCTATCCAGACGGGGTCAAGGTCAGCCACAGGCGTAAGAGTTCCCAACTTGCCGACCTGCCAACGAACATTTCTGACAACGGTAACAGCCTGCTCCGCTTCGTATTTATACGCAATCGCCCAACGTGGCGAACGAGCTGTAAACCCTAATTTATCACGCAAATCGAATCTGTCAACTTTAACGACCATTCCGTCTGTCTGATATTCAAGTTCGCTTCGTTTTTCTTCCCATTCATTGATAATTTGTATGAGCTTATCGATATTAGATACTTTTTGCATATGCGGATTAATCGGAATGCCCCATTTATTAACAAGATGCGCTAATTCATAATGTGAGTTAGACGGCATTGGCTCGATTAATCCGAAGCTATGACAAATAAATGCAAGTTTGCGCTCAGCAACAACCCGAGGGTCTAATGATTTAAGAGTTCCCGCTGTTGCATTGCGAGGATTGGCAAGGACGGATTCCCCGTTAGCTTGACGTTTACGATTAAATTCTGTGAATTCTTTTCTTGGCCAATATACTTCACCCCGTACCTCAAGAACGACAGGCCAATCATTCCCTTGTAAACGAAGCGGGATTGACCGAATCGTTTTAATATTTTGTGTTATATCATCGCCAACTTCACCGTCTCCGCGAGATGCGCCTAAAACAAGCACTCCTTCTTCATATCGCAAAGAGACAGCTACACCGTCGATTTTCGGGTCAACAACATAATCAACCTGCTTTGCTCCGATTAACTTTAATATTCTTTCGTGAAATTCTCTGAGTTCATCGAGGCTGTACGTATTATCGATTGACAGCATCGGAATTGTATGTCTGACACGAGCAAATCCTTCCGAAGGTTTATCGCCTATTCGCTGAGTAGGTGAATCCGGCGTAATTAAGTCAGGCCTTTGAGATTCCAGTTCCCTAAGCTTCTGCATTAACCTGTCATATTCCCTGTCGGAAATCTCAGGCTGACCGAGCACATAATACAAATAATCATGTCGATGAATTTGTTCTCTAAGCTGCCTTATTTCCTGTTCTATTGAGGCATTATTAGTTTCATTGCTCATATTTACGACCCTCAACGAACATATTTCCTTAAAATTTTATTATATTTTTTAAAAATATATCCCGAAAATATTATATCCTAAAAATATAATAGCTGAGATAACTCAAGAGTCTTTTTCCTTTGCATCCTGAACAATAATTTTTGCAATACGCTTAGCAGCCTGTCCGTCCCACAATTTAGGTTTGTTATCTGTCTGAGGAGGATTCGCTTTTAAATCGTTCCAAGCCTGTACAATTTCTTCTCGTGAAGGATTTACAAGCTTGTTCGTTCCATCGGTAATTGTCGAGGGCCTTTCCGTATTTTCGCGGAGCGTAAGGCATGCTGTGCCCAAAATTGTTGTTTCTTCTTGCATTCCGCCGGAATCCGTTAAAACAACTTTAGCGTTAGCCATCAATTTCAGAAATTCCAAATATCCAAAAGGTTCTGTTAATCTAATATTAGGAAAGCTTGCTAACAAATCGCTCAATTCAAACTGTTCAATGTTTTTTCGAGTGCGCGGATGCATCGCAAAGAGCAAGACAAGCTCTTCGGAAATCTCACCCAGTCCTTCCAATATGGAACTCAATTTTTCCGCATTATCTACATTCGACGGACGATGCAATGTGATTAAGCCATATTGCTTGGGCTTAAGATTAAGCTTATCCAAAACATCAGTTTGTTCAGCACGTGCGCGATGTTTCATCAATGTATCTATCATCACATTTCCGACGAAATGAATTCGACTTTCATCGACACCTTCTTTGCGCAGATTGACGACACCGGATTCCTCGGAAACAAAAAGCAAATCCGAAATCGTATCGGTTAAAATTCGATTTATTTCTTCCGGCATAGCTCTGTCGAAGCTACGTAAGCCGGCTTCGACATGAATTACCTTAACACCTAATTTCGTAGCAACAAGTGCACAAGCTATTGTCGAGTTTACGTCGCCGACAACAAGAACGTAATCGGGTTTATATTCCAAAACAACAGGCTCGAACGCTTCCATTATCTTAGCTGTTTGTTGAGCGTGCGATGCAGAGCCTACTCCCAGATTTATATCGGGCTCAGGAATGCCGAGCTGACGAAAAAATAAATCGCTCATTTTTTCATCATAATGTTGTCCCGTATGTACAATTATAGGTTCAAGTTCCGGAAATTCTTTGTATGCGTCCATAAGAGGCGCTATTTTCATAAAATTCGGTCTTGCTCCACACACATTGATAATTTTTGTTGTCATGCTCGTTTTCTCCTTTTCTTTTTTCTGCTTTGATTCTTGTTCTTTTTAGGTTTCCTTTTTGATTGTGATATTATTTGTTTGCGCTTAGAGCGTTTGAGCTTATTCACGGGTGCAAGATTAAGTCTCCGAGAGATAATATCTACCGAAATAATCTGTACTCTTATCGGGTCGCCTATTTTAATCTGTATATGAGTGTTCAGCCCTAAAATAATACCTTTTTCTTGATTGATTTCCCATCTGTCGCTTCCAAGCTCCGTCAAGGGAATCAATCCTTCTATCATATATTTCGATATTTGTACAAAAGGCCCTAACGAGCTTATTCCCGTAACGAGTCCGTCATATTCGTCGCCAATATGTCCTGAAAGAAGTTCCAATATAAGCGTTTCTTTGACTTGTCTTTCCGCTTGTTCCGCTCTACGCTCCGTAAAACTGCAATGTTCGCCGAGAGCTGAAAGCTCGGGCAACTTTTCACGCAAAAATCTTGCCGATTTCTTCAGTTTGCCGTTCAAATGCAATTCCAAAAGACGATGAATTGTCAAATCCGGATATCTGCGAATAGGAGATGTAAAATGGCAATAATATTTACTGGCAAGTGCATAATGCCCGATATTCTGCGGGCTGTACTCCGCTGGCTTAAGGGTTCGCAATATTGCGTAATTTACAGCGAAACTTTCAGGTCGGCCCTGAACCTGTTTGAGTAGCTTTTGCAAGTCTCTTCGCTCAGCATCTTTAGGAATTTTGTAACCTAACAGCTGTAAAAATTCACTCAAGTGTTCTAATGCTTTAGGTTCAGGTTCGGGATGTATCCTCCTCAAAAACGGAATATTATACGAATCCAATAATCGGGCGACAGCTTCGTTTGCCTCGACCATAAACATCTCTATTATCGTGTGAGAAAAACTTGTATCAGCAGGATGGGCGTCTAACACTTCTCCTTTTTCGTTAAATTCCAACTCAACTTCCGGCATATCTAAATGAATCATTCCCTCGCGATATCGCCTTGCAAAAATTAATTTAGCCAAATGTTCAGCTTGCTTAAGCAACTCTGTTATTCGCTTGTCCGAAGTCGATTTTTTGCCGGATAGCACCTTTGTTGCTTGTTCATATGTTAGCCTCTTACTCGAACGAATTACGGTATTTGCAAAACGGGACGAAATTACATTTCCGTTGAAATCATATTTAATAAAAACACTTTTTGTGAGTCTGTCCTGCTTTTCCTGTAAGCTGCAAAGCCCGTTGCTGAGAGCTTCGGGAATCATCGGAATAACGCGCTGTGGCAAATAGACGCTATTTCCACGCTCACGTGCTTCGTTGTCAATTGCCTTGTCCGCTTTAACAAAGGCGCTAACGTCAGCTATATGTATTCCTAATTCATAACCGGTTTTATGCATTTCGATATGAAAGGCATCGTCAAAATCTTTCGCATCGACAGGGTCGATTGTTATGATTGTTTTGTCTCGCAAATCTTCCCTTTTTTTAAATATCTTTTTCGATGCAATTTGCTTGGCGATTTTTTCGTTAAATTCTCCGATAATCTTATCAACTTGTTTGTCGACAGCTGGCGGAAATTCTTCCGGTAACGAAAATTCTTCTATGACAGCTTGTAATTCCACTTCGGGACGTCCCTGCTCTCCCAAGATTTTTTCTATTACGCCACGTGGCATTTTATGTCCAACGGGATATTCCGTAACCCTAACGATTACCCTGTCGCCGGTGCGTGCTTGTTTCGCTGAAACATCGGACACAATAATAGGCTGATGCAGAATTTTTCCGTCTGTTTCTACAATCCAATGATTGGCAGCTCTAAATAGAGTTCCCAAGAATCTATTCTTTCCTCTCGTTAAAATTTTGTCTATTTTGCCGTAAATTCTAACTTTTCCTCTGTGCTTGCGGTATCCGACAGATGCTTGTACCAAATCGCCTGTGATTGCGCCTTTAGATGCTTCCGCAGGGATGAATAAATCTTCCGTTTGACCGGGCTCAACAGGAATAACAAATCCGAATCCTTTATTGTGAGACCTATAAGTTCCGATTATGCTTCCGGATTTTACGGGCAGCCTAATTGTCTTATCTTCTCCTATGATTACTCTTCCGTCTCGATGGAGTTGATTTATCGCTTTTTGGAATTCGCTGAATTGCTTTTTGCGTACCCCGAGCACACTTGCCAGCCTCTCCAATGAAGCTGGCTGATAATCTTTTTTAGCTATCGTTGTTAGAATTTGTTTGTTTAATTTTTCTCTCACTTGCTTCCTTTTTAACTTTTTGTTTGCTGTCTTGTCAATTATAATAACTATTTTAGAATTTAGAAAGGAAACTTGATTATGGAAAAAATTCTCGAATTGGCAAAGCAATTAGGGCAGGAAATAGCTAACGATTCGATAGCTAAGCAATATTTTGATGCGAGCAAATCTCTCGACGAAGATTCTGAAGCTCAAGAGCTAATTAAACAATATGAGCAGCAAGCCCAGCAATTAGCTATGAAAGAGCGGCAGGCTCAGCCCGTCGAGCCTCAAGAAAAACAAAAGTTAAGCGACTTGCAAACAAAAATAGCGGAAAATCCGACAATAAAACAATGGATGCAGGCACAAGTTGAGTATGTAAATCTGTTACGCAAAGTTAACGAAACCGTAATGGCTCAAATGCCGAATCAGCCTAAAGCTCAAGAGCAATAAATATGAGCCCTAAAATAATAAATATTTGTAATCATTGCAATAATTGCGAAGTTTTAAAGTCATAAGTCAATAAAGTTGAAGCTTAATTGACAGATGAGGAATAAGACGATGAAAAAGTATTCCGCTATGTTTGTGAAGATATTCATTGTTTTAATTGTTTGCCTATCGTCTGTTGCTAAGAGTGAGTCTGTTCGATTTGCCGTGTTGGGCGATACACGAGGCTCAGACGAGACAGCTGTTAATGAAAATATTTTTTCGAAAATTGTCGAACAAGTTCTACAATTCGACCCGCCTGTTAAATTTGTAATTGTGCTTGGAGATTTAGTCAGTGGACACGACGAGGCGGGAACAATGGACGAGCAGTTTGCGGAATGGAAGCAAATTGCTGCTGATTGGTACAGCTCCGACACTCTAATTGGCGCAAAAGTCTATCTAGTTCCCGGAAATCACGATCAAGGAATTTTCAAACAGTTATCTTGGATAAGGGCTTTCAATTATTTACCCGATAATGGGCCGACAGACGAAAAATATTTTACGTATTCGTTTGATTTCGGGCCTGTTCATTGTTCTGTTATCAATACATCATCTCCATTTAATTCTCATCATCTAAATTATGATTGGCTTGCGGATGACCTTTCCGGCACCGATAAACCTATAAAATTAGTTTTTGGCCATGAACCTGCGTATCCTGCGGGGCCTCACGCCGGTAGCTCACTCGACAAAGACCCTGCTGCCCGCGACAAATTTTGGAAACTTTTGGCTGACGAGGGCGTGCAAGCTTATTTCTGCGGACATGAACATCTATATGATCATTGGATTAAGGATAATGTTCATCAAATAATCTCGGGCGGAGCGGGCGCGCCGGGACCTTTATCATTCCATTATCTTATTATCGATGCTAATGAGAGCGACGTTACCGTTTCGGTTTATAAAGTTTCCGATGGCAATTTGAAAGAGTCATACAAACTTTCACAAATAGAAGGCGTTCCAAATGAAGATAGAACAAGCAGCGGAAGCCTAAGCTGGATTTTCAACAATCTTCCCTGTGTGTGGATGATAATCTTTCCGCTATTTCTGCTATATCTTAATACATTTATAACGGTTCGCGAAAGAGGCAACGAAAGGCAAAACATTAAAGAATGAGCTGTTGCGATGAGTACGATAATCGGTAACGGGATAGACATTGTTGAGTGCGCACGCCTGGACGAGTTGATAGCGAGGCATGGCCAGCGATTCTTAGATAGAATTTTCACCTCTGCTGAACTTGATTATTGTATGAATCGCAGGCGTCAAATCGAACATCTCGCAGGCAGATTTGCAGCGAAAGAAGCTATTCTAAAAGTTATTGGCACGGGCTGGCGAGATGAAATATCATGGAAAGATATGGAAATAATAAACGACTCTGCAGGCAAGCCTGAAATTAATCTAAAAGGAAAAACAGCTGAAATCGCTCAGCAACTTGGAATCAAGAAAATCATCTTGTCGATTTCACATACCGAAAAATATGCTGTTGCGTCAGCTATTGCTATCGACTAAAGTCATCACGGCAGAAATAATCGCAATAGCAGCTGTTTCCACTCGTAAAACATGTTTGCCTATTCGCATTCCCATCGCCCCGATTTTCGTTATGGATGATATTTCCTCGTCGGTAAATCCCCCTTCGGGTCCGACAATTATTGCTATATTCTTTTTGCCTGTTATGTAGCTTATTAATTTGTCGATATTGCATTCGGCGCGATACTCACCGTAAATAACACAATCGTAATTGTTAAGTTGCCGGGCGAGTTCATTAAATCGAATCGGTTTACAGATTTCAGGCAGATAATTTCTCCGCGATTGCTTGCAGGCTTGTATTGCCCATCTTTTCCATTTTTCGAGACGAAGGGTTTCGCGAACCGAACTTCGAGCAAAAATCACAGGTTGAAATCGAGAAATTCCGAGCTCGCTGCACATAAGCGCTAAAATTTCCTGCTTAACGTATTTGGGTGCTGCGAATGCAAGAGTAACTTCGATTTTTGGAGCTGGAGCATATTTGACTTCTTTTGCTAAAATGTCAGCTTGCGATTTGGATATTCCGATAATCACGCCTTCAGCGTATTTACCTTTTCCGTCGAATAATTCAACGATATCGCCTTTTTTGATACGTAACACATTTATAGCGTGATGTAGCTCGAAATCCGGTAACTTTACCTTTCCGGAAAACAATTCAGGAACATAAAACCGTTTGCCCATTTTCCGTGCCTTTCAGTTTTCGATTCTTAAGTCAACTTTCGATATATCCGATAAAATTATAAATCCTGTTACTCGTTTTATACAGAACAAACAATGGCTGATAACGAAGCAAAAAATCCTAATATAGACGAATTATCAAATGATGATATTGATGCCCTGCTAAGCCAAGTCGAACAAATAGCTGACGAAGTTAACGCGACGACGAAAGCTTCCGAAGATACCCGAGACGAGATAAGCCGAC
>CAZKNI010000355.1:0-3938 GCA_964554055.1 uncultured Phycisphaerae bacterium
GATGATATACGCAAAATGTTATCTTGCGATGGCGAAATAGATACAATAAAATTCGACGGAAAATCCGTTGACATAATAGCTGTTCTGGACGAGTTACGAATGCTTGCAATGTTTTCTGCAAAAAAGCTTGTTATTGTTGACAACGCTGACAAATTCATTTCCGCATCAAGGGAAAAACTCGAAGAATATTTTGCAGACCCTTCCGAAGATGCCGTTTTAGTCTTAATTTGCGAAACTTGGCGAAAAAATACAAAACTTGCCAAAATTCTCTCAAAAATCGGAGAACTTCGTACCGCAGAACCTTTGAGGGGCAAAAGCATTATCAGCTGGATATGCAATTACGTCAAACAATCGGGAAAAATCATCTCTTCGCAATCAGCGGAGGACCTTATAAATATCGTTGGCACCGACACCGGAAGATTAGCCAATGAACTGGACAAGTTAATCACATATACGCAAGATAAAAAACAAATAACTTCACAAGATATCGAAGCACTTTCAGGGCCAACAGCTCAGCAAAGCGTCTTTGCTATCAATGATAAACTTGCAGAAGGAAAAATCAAAGACGCACTGAAAATACTCGACAATATAATAGCGAATGACCCGTCAGCAGAATACGCTATGATTGGCGCAATGGCTTTTTCGTTGAGGAGACTCTTAAAGGCACGGGCATTACTCGAAGCGGGAACACCAAAATCAAAAATATTGTCAGCTTGCAATATATATCCGTCTATCTCACAACAATTTTTCACGCAATTAAATAGATTCAACACAAACAAGCTAAAAAAACTTATCGACACATTAACGAAAACGGATTATGCAACAAAAACCGGACTCGGTCACGGAAGAACGAATATGGAAAAGTTCATTATATGTTCAGCGTAAGGAAACCAAAAATAAAATTCGGATTAGCTACAATTTTTGCAATATCGCTTATCATAGCGACTGCAATTACAGGATGTTTTGAGACAAACACAACTCACAGAAGATTTTTCAGCTATCATCGACCGAAACACAAGGCGACAGTTGAGCTTTCCGAAAATACAAATGATACAAACGCACAATCCGATATAAAATTCACACAAGCAAAAGTGAACGAGTCGATTGAACGTATGAAGCAAGCTCTAAAAAATTCGGAAAAATCAAATTTAAGGCAAACATCCGATATACAAAGCGTGCCATCTATCGAACATTCCGGAGCTGAAGATGAAAAAAATTTCATCGTAAACGACCCGGACAGTTTAGCTGCTAAACTGTCCGAAAATTCCGACACTTTTAGACAACGTTCTGTCGGCAACATCGACAACAATAACAATAATAAAAAAGTTATCAGCTATTCAGCTAATAACGCAAAACAGAACAATCCGACAGAAAAACCAATTATCACGCCTTTGCGAAAAAGAATATCTTCCATAGCATCATATTCATCCCGTAAGCCGATAAAAATCGTCAAAGTTGAACCGGTTGCGTTGCCAAAGGCAACATTATCGTCATCATCATACGATTCAAGCAAAACAGCTATCAGCTATAAATCACAAATAAAATCAACGTCAAACAGCAATATTGGGCAAAACAAACTAAATCCGAAAGAGAATCCCAAAAACAGTTCTATTTCACACCCTAAGCCCGTTTCAGCGGAAATGCCAAAAAATAAGCCAACAAGCTCTCTTGGCACACTGCAAACAACTCGAGTTACTCAAAAAGCCAATCAATCGATAAAACTCGATTTGCCTGCTATAGAATCGGACCCAAATTCCGCTCTCGAGCAGCTTGTCAATAAACTTGAAAAAAAGATAAAAGACAATCCGGGAGATACAGCTACTGTTGTCAAGCTAAGACTCATACAAGCTCTTTTAGGGCAATATCAGCTCGCAATAAAGGACAAAACGACGCAATCAAATCTCAAGGGCGAAGAACTTGCCAACAATCTTGCTCAGCTCGTGAAAATTTTTAGCGATGAAAAACTCTCTCAAGCCCAACAAATAAATCAAGCTGCTGAAATTGTCGAAAAAATGCGCGACAAACTCAGCGAAATTGCCGACTTGAAAATCTCAGAACCGAAACTCTGCCGAGAAGTACAAAGCTTCGGCTCATATAAACTCATGCCGGATAGCTATTTTGTTGCGGGCAAAAGGCTTCCGGTCATCGTTTATATCGAACTCGAACACTTTATTAGCAAATACATAGAGAAACAGCATGTATATACAACCGAACTTGCTCTGACAATTGAAATTATCGACCCGATAAGCGGAACCGTTTGCTGGCGACATCATGATGAATATATAAAAGATGTCTCACAAAATCGCAGAAGGGATTTTTATATCGCAAGACTTATTACGCTGCCAGCCTCTCTGCCAGCTGGAAAATTGAAGCTAAAAGTTACCGTTGAAGACCTTACAGGCAATAAAGTCGCGCAAAATATTACGACTTTTACGATACACAAAGATTAATTTATTTATGTTTCATTGCTTCGACCGTTATTGCGAGCGAGAATAGGCTGTGCCTGCGCTCGTCATTGCGAGGAATGAGCCCGAAGGGCGAATGACGCGGCAATCTCTCTTCTTCTCAATCCGCAACTCTTCTTGGCCTGTCAAGCCCTAAAACCGGATAACGCTGCATTTTGGGGCAAGCGCTTAATCCTGAAAGTTTCAGCTTCCCGAAGCAAACTCTTGATTTTGAAGTTTTAGAGCTTGGCAATTTTATTTATTTTATTCGTCTTTCCCCCAAAGAGCTGACACAGAGTGCGTGAGGGAAGATTAATCTTAATAAATCCCGTATCCCCGTTTGATAAGCTCAACAATATTATGTGCTCCTAATTTACGCATTATATGAGCACGATGATCTTCTATCGTACGTATCGAACGATGAAGCTCGTTAGCTATTTCCTGATTACTCTTGCCCTCCATTATTAACCTGAAAACTCGCTGTTCAGCTGGCGATAGCAGCTTCTCGGGCGTAATGTCAAATAATGCCCCTTCGATATATCCTTCTTTCGGATATATCCGAGCGGATGCCCTAAGCCATAATATTGATCCGTCTCTCTTGCGAGTTTCTATTTCAAAGCTATTAACTTCGCCGTATTTTTCGAGAAGAGTTAAAAACTCTTTCCGTCTTCTAATATCTTTGTAATCACGTGCAGCGTATTGCCTATCTTTAAGAAAATCAACTTTATTGTCATATCCGAATAGCCTAATAAGCATATTATTACATTCCAGAACTTTGCCGTCGGAAATACGCGTTCGATATAATGCAACTCGTGCATTTTCATATAAATCTCTGTACTTTTGCTCCGCTGTCTTTAGCTTTCGTTTTAACTCCGCTATCTGTTTTTCAGTTCTCGTATTCATTCCTAATACAATCTCCCTTATATTAGCCCTTATGCCCCATGTTCCTATTCTCTATATGGCGGATCCCAATGAACAATAGGTTGTTGCAGCTGATATGCAATCGTTGTTAATTTCTCATAAGAAAACTGATTATCACAGCTAATTAAAATTCTGTACTCATGTTCCCCTATATCCGTAAAATCATAAACGAACTTTTCTTTATTAAGCTGCGCAGGGTGATGATGTGCATATACAGGACTTCTTACAAGAGTAAATCTGACATTTTCTTCCTGCACATCAACCCCAAAAATATCAGGCGAAATAATTGCGATTGCAGTATCTTCCGTTTGCAACACTGTCCAATCGGCAAACGGATATTCCTTTCCGTCAAGCTCACGGAGTTGAACGCCTCCGGGAATGCAATCGGTACGTCCTGTTATTTTTTTATCACTTGAAAGCGTCATTTTCAAAACCGAAAGAGGCTGATTCCACACAAGCTTGATTTTCAGCTCGAGCCATTTTTCCTGACAATACAAACACGACTCAACTCTTATTTGCGAATTTTCAAATCGGCTGTTCCAGACAAGTATTGTTCGAAGCTGACCTTTTTCT
>CAZKNI010000356.1:0-2568 GCA_964554055.1 uncultured Phycisphaerae bacterium
GTTTGACGATGAAAATCTATATTACGTTCCCAGTGATTCCAGCGGATTAGGATATGAAAAAACAATCGAGCCATTATTGAAAAAACTTGCTAACGATGAAGATGTCGGAATTATTACATATTACAATTGGCCAGCTATAAATATAATTCAATACGCTATTGCACATAATATACAAGTTCCAAATCAAATAGGTGTCGCCACTTTAGTGGACGGAAAATTTTTGGAACAATCGGAAATACCGATAACAGCTATCGAATACAATCATCCCGAACTCGCACGCCAAGCAACTCTTAAGCTTATAGATATCCTCGAAAACAGCGATTCGGGAGAAAAATATATCGATAAAACAATAGCACATCCTTATTATGGCAGGCTAATTATTAGAGATTCGACGGCACGAAAACTCAATTCGGATTGATATCCGATATCGGAAATTAAAATTACGATTTGTGAAGCTATAAAATTGCTTCTTCCGCAAATTTCAATTTTACCTAATCGAATAAATCAGGAAAGACTTATAAAAAATCAAGGAGTTTAAATGTTATGATAAGATTGGGAGTAATCGGACACGGATATAGATTAAGCAGAATGATAAAGCTGAGAATGCGCCAAATAATGCCGGAGCTTAGAGTTGTCGGAATTGTTGACCCTGATGAAAAAGGCGCTAAAGAACGATTAGACGAATGTGATAAAAACGATGTCGTTTTTTATCCGAATCTTGAAGAAATGATTAAAAAAGCGAATCTTGATGCATTAGCTATCGGGACAAGATGTAATTTGCACACTCCTTATGCTATTGAAGCATCAAAATATGATATTCCCGTTTATCTGGAAAAGCCCGTATCAATCAATATGGAACAGGCAATAGAGCTGGAGCGTGCTTACGAAAATGCAAAATGTCAAGTTGTTGTCGCTTTTCCGTTGAGGGTCTCTCCTCTATTCGAAAAAATTAAAAAATTGGTCGATGAAGGTAAAATAGGGCAACCTTATCATATATGTGCTGTAAATTTCAAAAACGGAATCGATTATTTCGATATGTGGTACCGAGACTTCAACACGACTCAAGGCTTATTTATCCAAAAAGCAACGCATGATATAGATTATATATTATACTTAATGAAGTCTCCCATTAAGCGCGTAGCTGCTATGTGGACACGGGGAAAAATTTTCGGAGGCAACAAGCCAGCTGGCTTGAGATGTTCGCAATGCAATGAAGCGGAAAGGTGCCCTGAAAGCCCAATCAACAGAAAACGAAATCATTCCGGTGTAAATTCGCCAAAATATGCAAGCGGCGATCACATGTGTTTATTTGCCAGTGATATAGGCACTCCTGAAACGGGAATGAACGAGGACTCTTCGAGCATTCTTATGGAATTCGAATCCGGCGCACATGGCGTATATAATCAGGTTTTTTATGTTCGCAGAGATGCCGCTACAAGAGGCGCGACGGTTATGGGATACGAAGGGACAATAAATTTTGACTGGACACGCAACAGATTCAAATTTACTCAGCATCATACACCCTTTACATCTGTTTGGAAAGGAGCAAAGACGATGGCACATTATGGGGGAGATGACGAATTGGTGTACGATTTTTATAACATAATCACCGGTAAAGGAAAACCTCGAACAACAATTTGGGACGGAATTCAGAGTATTTATGTTTGCTTAGCAGCTAAGCAATCGGCGGAACAGGGCGGATTTGTAGATGTCAGGCAGGTTGGAAGTGTAAAATAAAACAGGAAATAAGAGATTAAAATTGGGAATTAATTGTTATGAGTAAATTTAATATAATATCATGCTCGACAAAACTGTTTTTGATTTTGCTATTGTATATTAATGTATGCTCGGCAAAAAATCTAATTGCATCTGTTAAATATCATACAGATGAACGATTTATTACGCTCGAAAACAATTCTTTGCAAATCAGCTTTGACAAATCCGATTTTTTTAATATCTCTAACATTATTGACAAAAAAAGTGGCACGGAAATAATGTCCGGCAATGTTAAAAGCAGCCTAACTTTGTGGAAAATAGAATTCAGGGACCAAAACGGAGCCGGATTCCCATTTTTGACAAAAAACTGGTTTCCGGAATATAAATATCAGCGTTCAAACCTTCGAAAGGAACAGCTTAAATATCTTAGGGATATTGGCAAGAAGGATATAATACTCGATAATCATTCGCCGACAACAAAAAGGACAAGCTACATTGAAAATCTTCCTGACGGGATATGCCTTCATCTAATCTGGCAAGGTTTGAGAATTTATGGAAAAAATTCGGTAAACGTCGAAGCTAAAATTACAGTCAGGAATAATGACGATACAATATATTGGCGCATTGATATTAACAATAGCGATGCTGATTTTGGCATTTGGCGTATTGAATATCCTATTTTGTCGATAAACAGATTGGGAAAGGAAAAAGGCACGGATGTATTTGTGTATCCGAAAGGGAAGGGCAGGCTTTTTCGTAATCCATTCGAAACAATTAAGAAAACAGTTGTAGCTTGCTATCCTCAATCATCGGGGCAAACGATGCAATTCGCAGCATATTATGATAATAATT
>CAZKNI010000357.1:0-2897 GCA_964554055.1 uncultured Phycisphaerae bacterium
CGTTCCGGAAAGCTGAAACTTTCAGGATTAAGGCTTTTGTTTTTGATGTAAAACGTTTTTCGGATTTAGGCGGACAAGTCCGTTCTCGCGCTGCGCTCATTTCATTCGCTCCGCGGCATGAGCGGAAACGGTCAACGGTCGACGGCCAACAGTCTACGAAAAATATAGATTGCCGCGCTTCGCCTTCGGCTGCGCTCGCAATGACGCAGGCACAGGCTGTTTTTGCGCTGCGTTTCGCTTTGCGAAACTTCGCGGCGTGAGCAGCATAAAGAATTGATGATTTGAGATTGCCGCGCTTCGCCTTCGGCTGCGCTCGCAATGACGAGAGAAGGCACAGTCAACGGTTTACGGCCAACGGTCGACGAAAAAGAATTTTTGCTTGTATTTTACGCTACGAATCTGCAGCTTAAATAATTTTCAGTTGCAACGCAAAAGTGAAATCAGCCCTCATCATTACGCATATCGTCAAATATATTTGCCTTTATATTTTTCTTTCAATTCCGCTACAAGTTGCTTGATTTTTTGAGATTCCGATTTCGGACATACGAGCGTTGCATCAGGCGTATGTATAACAATCATATCTCTAACGCCTATCAGGCTAATCAGATGATTGGAATCAGAGCTGACGATTACATTATCATGCGAGTCAATTCGATGAATAGCATCAGCTAAAACAGCGCTATTTGTTTCATCGAGTCCTGTAATATTCTTAAGTTCCGTCCAATTTCCTACATCAGCCCAATTGGCATCAAGCTCAACAACAATAACATTTTTTGCCTTTTCCATAACAGCAAAATCGATACTAATTTTTTCAAGAGACGGGTAAATTTCCGCTGCTTTCGTCTGCCAATCGGAGCTATTATAAGCATTGCCCAATTCGATAAGTTTTTCGGCATTTTCCGGAAGATGTTGAGTTAATTGATTGAGTATTGTTTCGACCTTCCATACAAACATTCCCGAGTTCCAATAATATTCTCCGCTAGCAAGATAACTCTCAGCTGTTTTATAATCGGGTTTCTCTTTAAACTCTATAACTTTATATACATCGGAAGATTTTTCCGTAAATAACTCGCCTCGATGAATATATCCCAGACCGGTATGTGCCCAAGCGGGTTTTACCCCGAAAGTAGCAAGATATTCGGGATACTCATCAATCGTATCGAATGCTTGTTTGAGTGCATATTGAAACTTGTCGATAGGCTCAATAAGATGATCAGCGGTGAATATTCCCATCGTAGATTCCGGATATCTTGCTGCCAATATAGCAGCAGAGAGTCCGACCGCATTAGCTGTATCTCTTCCGATAGGCTCTCCTATGAGATTTTCTTTAGGTAATTCGGGAATTTCCTTAGCTATCGGTTCTATATGATTCTCGGCTGATATTACATAAATTCTATCATATTCAAATAATCCTAACAGTCGCTCAATACTTATTCTCAATAATGATTTCCCGTCAGGCGTAAGTTTTAAGAGCTGCTTCGGCATATTTTCTCTGCTTAAAGGCCAAAGCCTTGTGCCTGAACCGCCAGCCATTATTACAGCAAATTTTTCGGGCATTGATTTTATCCTCCATTGACATAAATAATCCGACAATGATGTTTCTACAACTTTTATAATGTGTAAACCGGATTACAGTTAATTACTTACATTTTTTACGAAATTCATTAAGCTGATGTTCTCCCTCTAAAACTTCAATCGATGTAAAATATTTTTTCTTTTGGCCAGGCTTAAGATATTTTAGCCATTTGCGTTTTCTGTCCACATCTCTTCCTTCAACGCCACAATTAGCAGGCTCTATTCCCATAACATATTGTCCGTCCGGGCCAAAATGTTGCCAATTGACAAATCGCGGAAAATCCTTCTTTGCAAAACTGATTTTCAAGCCGATATTACGTTTCCGATTTATTACGCCACAATTGACAATGCCATGTTTGTCCGTTACAGGCTCGATGTAAGCAGCTGATTCGCCGAAACCTCTATGTGCTTCGAGAGGCTTGGGCAATATTTTAAAATTCCTTTTGGCAAAATACTCAACTGAATCCGGACGAGCTATTACATTTCCTTTGAAAATAAATTCAGCTCCCGGCTCGATAAGAGGATATCCTAAATTAATATGCAAAAGCCAAGCATGCTCGGATTTTACATTTCCACGATTGATAAAAACATCTTCTATTTCAATTTTCGCTTTGTCCACAAAAGAGCTAATCGTTCTGCGTAATTCAATATTAGGGTCAAATAGCCTAGCCTGTCTTATAATTCCCGTTATACTCATTTTCATTTTTCCGTTTTTAGGGTCGGGATTCATAATAGATTCAATCGTAGCGGAAAGATTCGAGTGTCTTCCGTGAAGAGGCAACTCTTGGCCATTGTCCTCACAAGGAGCGCCCGCAGATGAAGGGCCACAAGATACGAGCAGGCCTCCGAAAAATCCCCAAAGCCAATCAATTCCTCGATTTAAGCTCATCTCCGGTCGAGTTATTCCCGATAAAGAAAGCCAAGAAAGAGACATGCCTTTATAAAATGCTTCCGCAATATCAAGACCCCTATCGATAATTATTTTATAGGATAGCCCGCTTAATGTTCTGACCCATGCAATTCGATTTCCACAACTCGGACCGTCGAGGGATTTTACAAGTTCGATTCCGCCAAATTGTGCAGGATTAATCGCAAACGAATAATCAAAATCGACGGAAGTGCTATTTTTTTTTGTCATAATTTTACTCCCTATCTTTTTGCATTAGGACCGAAAGAATCTTATAATAATAGGCAATTCTACGGAGGAATCTTGTGGCAGGCAAAGAAATTTTTTTCGGTCATAGCTCCGATGTTAAGGACGCTTTTATGTTCTATGGCCTTGCTCGGAACAAAGTTTCGACAGGTGCTTACAGAATAATTCA
>CAZKNI010000358.1:0-14509 GCA_964554055.1 uncultured Phycisphaerae bacterium
CATAATGTTTATTTGCAAATAGCAGCTGATTCCGGAATTATTGCAGCTACGATTTTTGTTATGTTGTTGGGTTTGAGCATTGGCTGGTTTGTTTGGTCGGCGAGTTTGACATATCATCGTTTGGACGATTATGAAAGTCGTTGGCATCATTATATATCGTTGGCGTGTTTGTGGAGTTTGGCTACTTTTGCGTTCGGTTCGTTGTTTCTTTCGTGTGAAGCGTTTGAATTGTGTTATTTGCTTATGTTAATGGCATCGGTTTGTCCTGCGTTGGCGGGAGCGAATTCAGTGGCTGAGCTTAAACCGAAGCAGAAAGTTTCTGCTGTGTCGGCATTGCCTGTGTTGACGGGCGGAGATGTGTTGTGAAGAATTATCAGAAGACAATAAGTGAAAAAATTAATCGTCAGTTTTGTAGATTTGACGAATCCGGCGAGTCGTTGGGGGCGGCAAAGCGGTTTCAACAAGTATGTATGGCGGGTCCTGCGTTTGTTGCGAGGTCTGTGGGGCATCTGTGGCGTAACAGGAGATATTTGACGTTTTATAAGTTGTTAAATATTTTGCTTGTTAATGTTGAATGTTTGTTAAAACGAGAGAGGCTTATAGGTTTGCCTTATGATATTAAACTTGAGCCTACGAATATCTGTAATAGCGGATGTAGGTTGTGTCCGACCGGAATGGGATTGTCCGGAAGGGCAAAGGGGAAGATGTCCTTCGATAAGTTTAAGCTGATAATCGAACAGATTAAGAGGCATACGTATGTGCTTGATTTGTCGAATTGGGGCGACCCCCTTGTTGTGCCTGAAATCTATGAGATGATTCGATATGCTCATGATTGTAGGATATGGACGTATATATCGACGAATTTGCATTCTTTTAGTATCGAAAACGGTGATGCCCAAAAGATGATAGAGTCGGGGCTCGATATGCTGAATTGCTCTGTTCATGCTGCATCTCAGCAGACGTATGAGCAATATCAGCCTAATAAGAAACTAGATTCGGTTTTGGAGAAGATACGTAATATTCAGGAGACGAAACGTGAGCTTGGAGTGAATAAGCCTACTGTAAGAATGTTTTTTGTCGTTACGAAATATAATGAGCACGAAATAGAGGATTTCAAAAAGCTTGCTCAGGAACTCGGATGTGTAGCAGTGTTTACGACAGCATCGTTGAATTTGCGTTTTGTCGGTCGCGATAAGAAGTTGAAAGACCTCGGCTGGCCTTATGAACGAAAAGTGCAACTGGCGGAGCATATTAAGCAGGAATGGCTGCCTGAAGATAATAGGTGGGTGGCAAAATGGTATCAGGGTAACGGAGAGTTTTTGAAGGAGCGAATGGAGATAGCTCAAAAAGTGTTTGAGTGTAATTGGCCTTGGAAACGAACAGTGATAAACTGGAACGGAGATGTTACGGTTTGTTGCGGTGTGTTTAATCCCGCTTGGACGATGGGTAATGTTTTCGAAGAGCCTCTTCGTAGGATATGGAATAACAGAGTGTATCGTGATGCGAGGCGGAGTTTTCGTAAGCCTATGGCGAGAGGAGAGGGTCAGCCTTGCAGTATGTGTTATGGGGTGTTGATGTGAGTTGGCGGGGCGTATGATTCGCATTTTGTATATATTGCATACACTCGAACGAGCTGGAGTGGAAAAGCTTGTCTTTGATTTGATTTGCCAAAATAGGAGTTTTATCGAGGCACAGGTTGTTTGTCTTGACTGTGAAGGGGATTTGGCAGATGCGCTTAGAAAAGAGGGAATCGGCGTTTGGTTTACAAAGCGTAGAAGGGGAATTGATATCACTCAGGTATTTAAAATAGCGAAAATCGTTAGGCGATGGAAGCCCGATATTATTCATGCACATCAATATACGCCTTTTTTTTATTCAGCGTTGGCGATGATGTTATCGCGAAATGGAAAATTGATATTTACAGAGCATGGCAGGCATGTGCCCGATACAATTGGCTGGAAGAGGCATCTTATGAATCGTGTTTTGTTCCGTCAAGCTTCAGCGATAACAGCTGTCTGTCGATTTACGCGATTTGCGCTTGTTGAGAATGAGCGTATATCAGGAAATCGTATAGAGATTATTTATAACGGCATAAATACGGATGTGCAAATTGAGCCTGTTGGGAGGAGAGCGTTAGGGTTAGATGCAGATTGGCCTGTGATTGTGCATGTTGGAAATTTCCGAAAAGTTAAGAATCAAGGTCTTGCAATTAGAGCGATGAATTTGCTAATATCGCGAGGCTTGCGTGCGTATCTTGTTTTTGTTGGCGAGGGAGAAGAAATCGTCAAGATTAAACGTCTTGCAGAAGAATTTAAGCTTAATGCTTATGTTCGTTTTTTAGGTAAACGAAAAGATGTGCTGTCAATTTTGGCGGAATCCGACATTATGATAAACACGAGTATATCGGAGGCATGTAGCGTTGCGATATTAGAGGCGATGTTAGCGGGATTGCCGGTTGTTGCGACGGATGTGGGGGGGAATAGCGAGCTTGTTGTTGAGAATGAAACGGGTTTCTTGGCAGATGTGAATAACGCTGATGATTTTGCAAATAAGATTGAGCGAGTTTTGTGTGATATTGATTTAAGGAAGCGATTGGGAGTAGCAGGACGCGAAAGAGTGAAAAAGTATTTCGATGTGAAAAAGATGTATAAGGAATATATTGATTTATATGAACGTGTTGCGGGTATATGAAGATATTACATTTACGGACATTATCCGATAGAGGTGGCGGGCCTGAGAAGACAATATTTAATTCGTGTAAGAAATTGTATGAATATGATATTCGAGCAGATGTTGCGTATATAATTGACTCTTCCGGTGTTGATGGCGTGATGTTGCGTGAAGGAGCGCAGGCGTCGGGAATAAACTTATTCGTTATTGAGGAGTCGTGTCCTTTTTCGTTACAAACGTTTCGTAACTTTAAGGGGATTTTATATGAGGGGGGATATGATATTGTTCATTCGCACGATTATAAGACACATTTTTTGGCTGCTATTTACAAAAAGCGTTTTGGTTACGGATTTGTCGCAACGGTGCATGGCTATAATGCGACAACGTTTCGCGAGAAAATTTATTATCGTATCGACAGATTTTCATTAGGAAGAGCGGATATTGTAATTGTTCCGGGACAATATTTAGCAGAAGAGTTAAAAAAGAAATTTAATATTAGGAATGTTGAAGTTGTTTATAACGGAATAGATTTGAATGATTGGCGTTTTCGTCGATTAGGCGAGAAAGATAAATCGGACAGGTTTAATTTGTTGTATGTGGGTCGATTAAGTCGTGAAAAGAACGTAGAGCTTTTGCTGAATGCTTGCGGAATGCTTTTAGAAGAAGGTGCCGCTGTTAGGTTGACGATTGTAGGGGAAGGGCGAGAGGAAAAAAGATTAAAAACGATTGTGCGTGATAAGGGCATTAGGGATTTTGTTGATTTTGTAGGGTTTGTCTCACATGAGAAATTATATGATTTACTGGTTTTTGCAGATGTTTTAGTTTTGCCGAGTGTTACGGAAGTTTTTCCGAATGTATTGCTGGAAGCGATGTCTGTCGGTGTTCCCGTGATAGCGTCTAATGTAGGAGCAGTTGGCGAACTTGTAAGAAATGGAATTGAAGGATTGCTGTTTGATTCGGGGAATGTTTGTCAGCTAAAAGAAAAAATCGAGCTTGTGATGTCCAAGCCCGATTTAGCACAACAATTTGCCCTTTCCGCTCGTACAAGGGTTGAGCGAGAATTTTCATTTGATAAGCATTTGAGAGAAACAATTGCTTTGTATGAAAAAATTAGCTCTTTCGAGTTTTCCCGCTGATAATAGCGGAGAAACACAAAATCATCATAAAAATCGATACCGGTTCGGGAATTACCCCCGAGATTTTAAGAGCGTAAATGCTTTCTCCCGGATTTTGAGTGCTTCCCAATGGCGGGTCGAATGAATCGCCGTCGGAAATCATCAATAAGCTATATGACCCGTCGTTTAATTGCGGTCCGAGGCATAAACCTTCGAACATATCATCGTCAAAAGTGGCAGACCATAAAAGCGATTTTGATACGAGTGTATAAGAAGCTCCGTTAAGAGATGTTATTCCGGAAACATCTGTTGCCCCCGAGAAGTCTACAAGATATATTGCATTTCTGTAATCTATCGTGTCGCCCCATAAGCTTCCGTTCCAGTATGCTTCTCTTTCTAATACGAGAAGCTGACCGTCAGGTAATACACATAAATCAGAAACGCCTCTGTTGCCATCAAGCCCCTTGACGTCTTCTGTTTTGTATGCCCATTGTCCTGCGGGGTCGAGTGAGCTGTTGAATTTTTGTAATCTTACAACTGTTCCGTCCGAAGTGCTGGCTTCCGGTCCGTCATCGACAGATGTTCCGCCGTTTGTTGTTCCGTTGAGTGCTTCTTCGTTAGCTGTCCAGATAGAAGCTCCGTTTGATTGTCGGGTTAAGGATTCGAGCGATCTATTTGTACGATATGCTGTATAGATATCAGGGACGGATATGCTTCCTGTCGAATTTCCTCCTGAAACGTTATATTTTGTAATCGTTGCGCCCGTTTCGTCGCTTACGTAAACTTGATTTGAGCCAGCGTAAGCAACACCTTCGATATCGGTGCGTCCGTTGAGAGTAGCTTGTGAATCATCTGTGGGTGAGCCGATTATTGCGCCCGTCGATAAGTCGATATTTATTGTAAGCTTATGTAATCTTCCGCCGCTGTCTTCTGCTGCGTAATATGTATTTCCTCCCGCCCACGTTATTCCGCTTAGGCCTTCTTGGTCGGTAGGAACTCCTGAAATGTCGTATTTCCCTATTCCTAAAATGTTCAGTTGTGCGAGTACGTTAGATGAAAAGATTAATAATAATGAAGCGATGAGTGTTGTTAAGAGATTTTTTTTGAGCATTTTTCCATCCTTTCTTTCTATTTATCCTATTATCTCTGTTATCTAATGAGACTCACAAAAAAACTGACGGAAAAGAACACCTCTGCTCTCTCACCGTCAGTTTCCATAACTAATATATCAATTTTGTTTGATAAAATCAAGTAAATTTTGTAGGGATTCTGTCTGGAAAAGTTTGTTGTTGAGATTATAATTTATAGATAATTTAAATTTTGGGAGTAAATACATAATGGCGGGAAGAAAAAAGGAATTGAATATAGATGAATTGAATTTTGAGCAAGCTATCGAAATACTTGAAGATATTGTAGAGAAGATAGAGACGGGACAGACCGGGCTCGAAGATGCAATTGCTCAATATGAGTTGGGATGTAAGCTTATCCAGCGATGTAAAGCGATATTGAATGAAGCGGAGCGAAAAATCGAAATACTTAATAAAGATATATCGGGTCAGCTTAATGTTCAGAAGTCTTCGGATAATTTTGTTTCGGAAATAGAGGAATCTCCGGAAGATAGCGATTGAATACGAAGTCGGGGAAATCCGATTGCATATCAAAGTAAATTTCTTGCGTAAAGAAAGAGTTTGTGTTATAGAGAGGCGTTTATTATTTGAGTATTAAATTGATATTGATAAGGATAGGTGTTAAATGTCAATAGCAGAATTGTTGAAGAATTTCGAAAATCCGTCGTCAGCTTTTAGGGGTAAGCCATTTTGGGCATGGAATGATAAACTCGAGCCTGAAGAATTGCGTCGTCAGATGCGAATATTTAAGCATATGGGGCTTGGCGGAGGGTTTATGCATTCTCGAGTCGGGTTGAAGACAGCGTATCTTTCGGAAGAATGGTTTGAGTGCATAAAAGTGTGTATAGATGAAGCCAAAAAGAACGGATTGGAAGCCTGGCTTTATGATGAAGACCGTTGGCCTTCGGGCGCAGCAGGGGGGCTTGTAACGAAAGATTCCAGATATCGTCTCAGATTTCTTACGGTTGATAGGCATGAAAAGCCGGAATCGTTTTTGTGGCCTGAGTCTGACGAAATTGCTTATGTTTTTGGCGTGATTTTCGAAGAAGACGGGACTATAAACTGGTATCAACGCCTTGATCAGCCCGAGGATATTCTTATTTTGCCTCAAAAAGCGGAAATTCTCAAATTTACAGTTACGGTTCAACAGCCTAGTTCTTGGTACAATAATCAAACGTATCTCGATACTCTTAGCGATGAAGCTGTACGAAAGTTTATAGAAATTACATTCGAGTCGTACAAAAAGCATGTAGGCGATGAGTTTGGAAAAACAGTTCCGGGGATTTTTACCGATGAGCCTAATAACGGGCATTTTTATCTTGCTGAAGGAGAGCGTTTAAGTGAGCCTAATCTTCCTTGGACGGAAAAATTTCCGGACAAGTTTCAAGAGATGTTCGGGTATGATATAACGAGGCATCTTCCCGAAGTTGCTTTTGATATTGCGGATAAGAAATTTTCTCAGGTGCGTTATCATTATCATGTTTGTAGGACACGTCTGTTTGTGGAGTCGTTTGCGAAGCAGATAGGCAATTGGTGCGAGTCGAATAATCTTTTGTTTACCGGTCATGTGTTGATGGAGCAGGGACTTTATGCGCAGGCAACGGTTGTGGGTTCTGCGATGCAGTTTTACTCTTATATGCAGGCTCCCGGAATAGATGTTTTGACTCAATATAAGATGGAATATGTAACAGCTAAACAATGTTCTTCGGTTGCAAGGCAGATGGGACGAAGATGGGTTCTCTCGGAGCTTTATGGTTGTACCGGTTGGGAAACGACATTTGAGACGTATAAGCATAGCGGAGATTGGCAGGCGGTTTTAGGTGTAAATTTGCGTTGTCAGCATCTTTCTTGGTATTCGATGGGTGGCGAGGCGAAACGTGATTATCCTGCGTCTATTCATATTCATTCTCCTTGGTGGCGTGAATTCAAATTTGTTGAGGATTATTTTTCTCGTGTGAATACGTTGATAACAGAGGGTCAAGCAGTTTGCGAGCTGGCAGTGATTCATCCGATAGAGACCTATTTTGTTATGTTGAAACAGTTTGAAACGACAAGAGATGCTCAGCCTTTGTTTGAGTTGGATAGGAAACATTATCAGCTTGTTTGTTGGCTTTTGGGCGGACATTTAGATTTTGATTTTGCCGACGAGCATTTACTCACGGAGCTGAAGGCGGATGTCGGCAGCGATGAAAGAGGAGTGTATTTGCAAATAGGGCAGATGAAATATCGTGCTGTTCTTGTTCCGCAGATGGCGACGATACGTAAAACAACATTGGAATTGTTGAGGAAATTTGAGCAGGCAGGGGGAAAAGTTGTATTTGTCGAAAAGGCACCGGAATGTGTCGAAGCAGTTGAATCGGATGAAGCGGAACAATTTGCGAGAGGGAAGATAGTTGATTTTTCCTTTGAAGCAGTTGTTTCGTCGATTGAGGATGATGTTCGGCGGGTGAATATTCGAACAGAATCCGGAGAAGAAGCAAAAGATGTTTTCTATCAGTTTAGAAAGATAGGCGATGATTGGATGATTTTTATTGTCAATACGAATCGCCAAAAAGGATATGAAAATTTGTCGGTAAAGCTTCAATTGGAGCTGCCCAAGGGGGGGCAGATACAGTATTGGGACGCTGTTAGCGGGAAACGTTATAAGTTGGGTGGAGAGTTGACTTATAAGACAGCTAATTTTAAAGTCGATATTGCCGCGAGCGGGTCTGTGATTGTTTATATTTCGTCTCAACCTGAACAGGAATTGGACTCATTTCCGCGTATAATTGAAAGTGGCAGAACGGAAATCAATCCGTCCAGTTGGGAAGTTTTGTTGGACGATTACAATGCGTTGTTGTTGGATAGAGCGGATTTTGAAGCGATAGCTGAGGGTAAAAAGAAGCTGGCAAAGTCTAAGGTGGAAATATTGCAAATAGACCGGATGTTACGTGAGTATCTTGATATACCGTTGCGAGGGGGGGCGATGGCTCAACCTTGGGTTGAAGCGGATAAGCCTATTGGCCCTCAAGCGGATGTTAAGTTGACGTATCGATTTAATGTTAAATATCTTCCGGTCGATGTATGTCTTTTAGCGATAGAGCAGCCCGAGCGTTGGAGCATTAAACTGAATGATAGGCTAATTCCTTCGGAGTCGATAACCGGCTGGTGGGTTGACAAATCGATTAAGACGTTGCCTATTCAACCTGAATTTTTTGTGAAAGGGAAAAATGTTATTACAATAGAAGGGGCATTTGACAGGTTAGCGGATTTGGAGATAATGTATGTGTTGGGAAAATTCGGCGTTACGACGAACGGTAAAATATCGACGATGACAAGACCTGTTTCGAAATTGAAGTTGGGTGATTGGGTTGAGCAGGGATTGGCGTTTTATAGCGGCAATGTGATATATCGGACGAGTGTGTCGATAGATAAGTCGGATAAGAAATATGTTATTGAGTTTCCGGAGTTTTCAGCTACTGCAATAGAGGTTAATGTGAATGGCAGATTAGCGGGGATTGCAGGATGGCCTGCGTATAGAGTTGATATTACGGAGTGTTTGGTTGACGGGAAAAATGTTATTGATATTAAATTGTTGGGGTCTCGTCGTAATGCGTTTGGACCTTTGCATATAGCTGATGATAAGCCTCGTTGGATTGGCCCTTATAGTTTTGTTGACCCTCCGACTAAACAGAAAGAAGAATATCATCTGTTAGATTACGGGTTGTATAAGCCTCCTGTAATTATTGAAGGGAGTGTGTGATATGTTTGTCGTTATAGTTAATGTTTGTGTCAAAGAAGGTTTTGAGGAAGCGTTTAAAGAGGCTACGATTGAAAATGCGTCGCATAGCATTAATGAGCCGGGGATAGCAAGATTTGATGTGATTCAGCAGATTGATAATCCGAGGCATTTTGTTCTTATCGAAGTTTATAGGACGGAAGAAGACCCTGCAAAGCATAAAGAAACATCACATTATAAGAAGTGGCGTGAAACGGTTTCTGAGATGATGGAAGAGCCTCGTGTAAGTTTAAAGTATAACAGCGTGTTTCCGGATAATGCAAACTGGTAAATAAATTACGGTAGCAGCTGTTGACATTGCTTTATAATGACGATAAAGTTATTATGCAATTCATGAAATCCTGTCGGCTTGGAAGTTGTAATTGTTATGATTTGATGATTGCAATTTTGTAGGATTGTGTGCTTCGGGGAATCGAGTAGGGAAATTATCAAGGAAAGATGTCGTGGCTAGTGTTCGAGTCATACAAGGACCTGACAAGGGCAAAGAGATAAACATATCTGATGACAGATGCGTTCTTGGCAGGGATGTAGATATCGGTCGTGTGAAAGACGGGTCTGTTTCGCGCAAGCATGCTCGTATCTATAAGGAAGGGAAGGCGTTTTTTATCGAGGACCTCAATAGCGCTAACGGGACGTTTGTTAACGGTGTTAGGATAGCTAGAGCAGTACCCCTAAGAGAGGGAGATCATATCCGTATCGGGAAGACGATAATGGTGTTCTCTGAAGAAGAGCAAATTGAGCTTCCTCTTGACGAAACGGAGTTCGGTCAGCTTATCGATGTTGATACGGAAGGGAGTATGGTCGATTCGGCAATAATGTCAGCGATTCCTTCCGATAAGCAGGTGTTGCTTGCCCCTAAAGAGCCTAATCAAGCTAATAAGCATTTGCGAGTTTTGTATGAGCTTGTGTCCGTTACGAATTCGATTTTCAATGTTGAACAGCTGATGCAGAAAGTAATGGATTTGATTTTCCGCGAACTTAGGGTCGATAGGGGATTTATCCTCATGTTTGATGAAAAGAAGCAAAAGCTTGAGCCTGTTGTTGTGAAATATCGTAATGCGAAGCAGGAGCAAGTGATAGCTACGTCCAATACGATTATAGAGCATGTGATTGATAAGCGAGAGGGTGTATTGTGTACAAATGCGATGTCAGACCAGAGATTTAGCAAGGGTGAGAGCATTCAGGGTTTTCGAATAAGTTCGGTGATTTGTGTTCCTCTTATCGCACACGATAAGATACTTGGGATAATACATATTGATTGTGCGTCCGAGAATTTTACTTATGGCGAAGGTCAGCTTCATTTGTTAACAGCAATAGGATATCAAACGGGTTTGGCGGTGCAGAATGTTCAGCTTTATCATGACAGTGTGAAAGCTGAACGTCTTGCAGCTGCGGGTCAGACAGTAGCGTCTTTGTCTCATTATATTAAGAATATATTACAGGGTTTGCAAGGTGGCGCGGATACGGTTGAGCTTGGGTTGCGTTCGGAAAATCTCCGTATTGCGGAAACAGGGTGGCGGATTGTAAATCGTAATCTTGATAAGATACAAAATTTGATGCTTAATATGTTAGCGTTAGGTAAGGAGCGTGAGCCTCTGTTAGAGATGACGCAATTGAATGCTATTGTAGGGGATGTGATGGATTTGACTCAGAAGCGAGCGGATGATAAAGGTGTGATGCTATTGACGGATTTGGACGATAATATGCCGGCTATTCCCGTTGATTCCGACGGAATACACAGAGTTTTGTTGAATATAGTGAATAATGCTATTGATGCTGTTCCCGAGAATACGGGAGCTGTTACGATAAGGACGGGTTTTGATGAGCAATCTCAGCAGGCGTTGTTGAGTGTTGGAGATAACGGTCCGGGAATTTCCTCTGATGAAGCGGAGCGTGTTTTTGATATGTTTCATTCGACGAAGGGGCATAGCGGAACCGGTCTTGGGCTGGCTGTCTCCAAAAAAATAGTGGAAGAACACAACGGAACAATAGAAGTAAGCTCTCACGAGCAGGGTACGATATTTACGATAAAACTTCCCGCTAATCAGCCTAAATATAATTCCTCGGAACAGACGTCGGGCGTATCCGAAACGCATTGAACTTTTTCGAGTAGGCGTATTCTTTTCCTTTTGTCTCGTGTAATGTTATTGTAAATGTGTTAAATTAGCTTACTTGTTTGTCGGAAATTGCCTTAATAAAAATTTGACACAATCGATTCTGGGATTTAAACTGTTAATTTTCGCGATGTTAAAGGAATGTTAAAGATGAAAGATGCCATTCCTAAAGCTAATGCACTTATTGAGGCGCTCGGATATATTCAGCGATTTGCCGGAAAGATTGTTGTTGTTAAGTTTGGCGGTTCGCTTATGGATGACGAGAGAGCGATAGAGACGATTTTGACGGATTTGGTGTTTATGGCTACCGTCGGGATTCGTCCTGTTGTTATTCACGGAGGAGGCAAGGAGATAACAGAGGCATTGTCCGAAGCTGGCATTGAAACGCGATTTGTTCAGGGTCGTCGTTATACCGATCAACGTACTCTTAGCATTGCTGAGCATATATTATGCTCGAAAATTAATCGTAGGCTTGTTGATAGGCTTAACGGTCTCGGCGCGAATGCGATGGGTTTGCATAGCTTATCGAGTTGTGTGTTGTTCGGGCAGAGGATGTTTTTGAATAGCGAAGATGGCAGGCGTATAGATGTCGGGTATGTAGGCAGGGTAAATAAGGTAAATTCCTATTTGCTGCGTGTTTTGTGTGAAGCGGGAACGATTCCGATTATTGCTCCGATTGCCTTGGATCAGATGGGCGGAAAGTTGAACATAAACGCTGACGATGCCGCTGGCGAAGTGGCAGCGTCTCTTAAAGCGGAGAAGCTCGTTGTACTTTCGGATACACACGGAATTAGGCTTACGCCTGATAATCCCGACTCTCTCGCGAGTGCGTTAACGGAGCGGCAGATAAAAGAGTTGATAGACAAGCAGGTGATAACAGCGGGCATGCTTCCAAAGGTTAATGCGTGTTTGCGTGCGATAGATGCCGGGGTGCATAAAGCACATATTATCGACGGAAGGCTTGAGCATTCTCTTTTGCTCGAGATTTATACGGATAAAGGTGTCGGCACTCAAATAACGAAATGAATATGTCGGATATAAAAAGAGTTGGATTTTGCGGTTGATGTATAGCTGTTGAATTTACGGAGAATAATTGATGCAAACATCGGAAATTATAGAGCAATATGAGCGAGCGGTGATAGGAAATTATAACAGGTTGCCTATTGTTATTACTCGCGGTCGGGGTTGCCTTATGTGGGACAATGATGGAAAAGAATATTTGGATATGTTTCCCGGCTGGGCTGTTAGCGGATTAGGGCATTGTCATCCTAAAGTTGTGGAAGCTATTCGTAAGCAATCGGAAGAGCTGATTCATATTGACAATACGTTTTATAATATTCCTCAGGGTAGGCTTGCACAGATGCTTTCGGAACGCAGTTTCGGGGGAAAATGTTTTTTCTGCAATAGCGGGGCGGAAGCTAACGAATCAGCTATTAAATTGGCTAGACTTTTTGGTGGGCAGGAGCGATATAAGATAATAACGATGGAGAAAAGTTTTCATGGCAGAACATTTGCAGCGATGACAGCGACGGGTCAATCGAAGACTCATGCGGGATTTCAGCCTCTCGTTCCGGGATTTGTTTATGTTCCGTTTAATGATTTGCAAGCTGTCGAAAGGGCAATAGATGATGAAACGGTAGCTGTCATGCTCGAGCCTATACAGGGCGAAGGCGGAATTAATATTGCGGATAAGGAATATATTCAGTCGCTTCGCGGGATATGTGATGAGAAAAATATTTTGCTTATATTCGATGAAGTTCAAACAGGCATGGGGAGAACGGGAAAATGGTTTGGCTATCAGCATTATGATGTAACTCCTGACATGATTACTCTTGCCAAGTCACTTGGAGGAGGAGTGAGTATCGGGGCGATGATAGCACATTCCGAAATAGCGGAATATCTTAAACCCGGAACTCATGCTTCGACATTCGGTGGCAATCCGTTAGCTTGTGCTGCGGGTATAGCTGTTATCGAAGCAATCGAGGAAGGCGATTTATTGCGTAATGCGGTTGAAATGGGAGAATATTGCAAGCGGAAGTTGATTGAATTGCAGGAAAAGACTCATTTAATTACGGGCATTAGGCAATGTGGGCTGATGATAGGCGTTGAGCTTTCGGTAGCTGGCGATAAAATTGTTTCGATTGCTTTGGATAAGGGGCTTAGAGTAAATTGTACTCAGCAGAATATTTTACGTTTGCTTCCCGCAATGATTGTAACATCCGAGCAAATTGACAGAGCGATAGAAATATTGTCAGATGCCTTTGACGAGTATGAGCATTCATTTCAGCAATCACAGGAGCAATAATAATGGCAAAACATTTTATTAACATACTCGATTATTCGTCCGATTTTTTGTCGGAATTGATAGATAAAGCGATAGAAGATAAAAAAATATTTAAGCGTGGCGAGTTGCCTAAGTTATTATCCGGAAAGACGCTTGCAATGTATTTCGAAAAGCCTTCGCTTCGTACACGTATGAGTTTTGAGGTCGCAATGAATCATCTTGGCGGATACGGAATGTATCTGACCGATGCGGAAATCGGTTTAGGCCGTCGCGAGCCTATTAAAGATGTAGCGAGAGTTGTTTCCGGAATGTGCGACGGATTTGTAGCGAGAACTTTTAGCCATCAAGCTGTTGAGGAGCTAGCGGAGTTTGCTTCTGTTCCCGTGATTAATGCGCTTACGGATTATAGCCATCCTTGCCAAGCGATGGCTGACCTTATGACAGCGAAAGAGCATTTTGACCGATTGGCTGGCTTGAAACTGACCTTTATAGGCGACGGAAATAATGTTGCTCGTTCGTTGGCAGCTTTGTGTGCGAGGCTTAAAGTTGAGTTTGTGTTAGCTGGTCCCGAAGAATATCATCTTAGCGACGATTTTGTTTCCCTTTTAAAGGCAAACGAGCCTCAAGCTGAATTTTCGCAGGTGATTGACCCGAAAGAAGCTGTTAAAGATGCTGATATTGTTTATACCGATACGTGGATTTCAATGGGACAGGAGCAGGAAAAACAAAAGCGTATAAATGATTTTAAAGGTTATCAGCTTGATATGAATCTGCTCAGTGTAGCGAAGCCGTCAGCAATTGTTATGCATTGTTTACCTGCATATAGAGGATATGAGATTACCGATGATGTAATAGAATCGCCTCAATCGGTTGTTTTCGAAGAAGCTGAAAACAGATTACATTTTCAACGCACATTACTTGCCGAGCTTATGTAATAGCTATGATTGTACTTCGAACGTTAGAGCAGCGAATGCAGCGACAGCGAAAATCATTCCCCGCGAATAAGCTTAAAAACAAAATGAATCACATTTCGCGGACACAGCCCGTTCTCGCTCGCGACGAAAGATGCAGCGACAGCGAAAATCATTCCCCGCGAATAAGCTTAAAAACAAAATGAATCACATTTCGCGGGCACAGCCCGTTCTCGCTCGCGACGAAAGATGCAGCGACAGCGAAAATCATTTCCCGCGAATAAGCTTAAAAACAAAATGAATCACATTTCGCGGGCACAGCCCGTTCTCGCGCTTCGTTTCGCTTCGCGCAACTTCGCAGCGTGAGGAAAGATAAAGAATTGATGATTGAGAAGAAGAGAGATTGCACCGATGGCACTTTCAGCCGCGCCCCGACTCCGTCGAGACTCGCAATGACGAGCGCAGGCGGAGCCTGTTTATTGTTTTCGAAAGACACAAAAAGCTGTCATA
>CAZKNI010000359.1:0-4656 GCA_964554055.1 uncultured Phycisphaerae bacterium
ATTCGGGAAAACTCGAAGCATATAAAACAATGGGAGAATCATCCAAACCCAAACAGACCGCTGTCGAAGCACTGTTAGCTGACCGCGACAGATTAGCTCAAATGATTACGGGAAATTCTGTTTCTACAAGTAAAGAAGTAATGGAAAAAATCAACACACTTGTAAACAATCTTCCGGAAGGAGCAGCTATCAACGTAAAACAAGTTGCTAAAAGCGACCTTGTAGGCGCTATCCAACAAGCTGTTGCCGCCATACAAACACAGGCTCAACAAATTGATAACCTGAAAACTCAAATCAAAGATTTGCAGGCTCAAAACAAAACCATAACACAGGGATATCAAAATCTTGAGAGAAAATTCAAAGCTAATGTTAATAAATTTCTCAGTCAGCTCAAAAATCTTCAGCAGCTTGTTAATTCATATAAAAAACAATACACGCAACAACTAAACAATATAAAATCTCAGGTCAGCAAAGAGCTCCAAGTCAAACTTGCGGAAATGGAAAAACAATTTGACAACAATATCAACGACTTGCGTGATATAATAAAACGTAATCTGACACTTTTAATTGCTTCAACTCGTGAATTAGGACCGGCTCAGCTAAGAGTAGGCTCAACTCTTACAATAGATGACCTTACACAAGAAATCGATGGCCAAATATTGGATATTGCGGACAATGTCGTTTATATCGACCTTGGCAAAAAACACGGAATTAAACAAGGAATTCGTTTTGTTGTCATATCTCCGTTGGATAAAGGGCAAATTAATCCGCCTATTAAAGCAATAATCGAAGTTACCGATGTCGGCGATATAACATCGGAATGCAGAATCGTAAGCTACACTCCTGATAATCCGATATTAAAAGGTGATTTGCTTATTAATTTGATATATAGCAGGGAACTCAACCTCAAGATATTCGTTCTTGGAGAATTTGATTGGAATGAAGACGGCATAATCGATTCTACCGGCAGATTAAAAGTAGAAACCGTCATAGCAAGGTCGGGCGGAATAATATCTCAGCAATTGTCTCCTTCAGTAAATTTCGTTGTCTTGGGCGTTGCCGGTGAAGAACCTACAAAGCCAGGGCCTGGCGCAGGCGCCGATGCCGTTAAAGCTTACAAACATAAGCTGAAAAGATATCGACAATATAATGATTTGAAGGAACAAATACAGGCACTGAATATACCGATAATAACCCCTGCTTTGATTAAGAAATATACCGGATACGAAACAGACCGGTTTTAAATAAATAATGTTTTGATTTTATAACATATTTTCTCAGTTTGAGTGTAATTAGTAACGAACATGAATAAGGATAAGCCACGTCTCGGTCGCGGGTTAGCCTCTTTGTTAGGCGAAGCTGCTGTACGTATAGACACAACAAACAATGAAAATACGGCATCGCAACATCGCACTCAAGATAATCAACAATTAGATTCGGACACACAACATGCTTTGCCTGACAGCGAAGAAAAAGAACATCGTAAATTTGATAACGCAACTCGACTCATCCCCATAAACAGGGTCGACCCTAACCCGTATCAACCAAGAACGCAAATTGATGAACAGGAACTCGAAGAACTGACAGAATCCATTCGACTATATGGCGTAATTCAGCCAATTGTCGTGAGGCCAAAAGAAGACAGATATCAACTTGTCGCGGGACAAAGAAGACTCGAAGCTGCCAAAGCCTTAAATATCAATGCAATCCCTGCTGTAATCAGAGACGTAAACGAACAAGAATTAATCGAAATAGCTCTTGTTGAAAATATACATCGTGAAGATTTAAATTGTGTTGACAGGGCGTTAGCATATAAAAAATATCAAGACACATTTCAATTGTCAGCTGAAGAAATAGCAGAACGCTTGGGGCAAGACAGAACAACCGTTACAAATTATTTGAGGCTACTTGCATTACCGGAGCAAATTATTGAACTGCTTCGTGCAAATCGATTATCAATGGGACACGCCAGAGCAATTGCCGGGCTCGATAAAGAAGACGAACAAATAAAATTGGCATTCAGAGTTGTCCAACAAGGACTTTCAGTCAGGCAAACAGAGCAAATAGTCGCTCACAGCAAATCCCCGAAATCCTCTAAAAAAACAGCTGAGAAAAGCCCAAATATTCTCGACCTCGAACAACAAATGACACGGGCATTGAGCACAAAAGTACAAATCGTTCCATCAAGAAAAAAAGATTCCGGTAAAGTTGTAATTGAGTATTATTCTCTCGACGATTTTGACCGGATATTAGAACATATTTGCGGACAAGAAAGAGAAGAATTATAAAATATATATCTAAAAACGGAATTTTAAGAAAGGATGTACAATGAAATCAGTCGTTTCATATATTATTGCTGTCTCCCTTATTTTTATTTTAGCGTTAACTCCGAATCTGTCAGCAGAAAAGGCTTTGCCTATTGCAACAAAATCCACAATAGCTCCTCAGGCAGCCAAAATTTTAAAAGAATCGTTCGCTACCTATAATGCCTGTAAATCTTATCAGCACGAAGCTGAGCTCATAATGACATTTACGAGAAGAGGAAAAACACAAACACGCAAAAAAACAATAAAACTATTAGTCGAAAAACCTAATAAAATTTTCTTCCAATGGGTTAGCTTTTTGCTTACATCCGACGGGAAAAAAATGCAGATATATTTCGTTCCGTTACAACAATATATAATAAAACCCGCTCCTCCTACTCTTACTCACAAAGACATCTCCGATATGATTATGGAAGATAGCTTAACACCTATTCTCAATGCAATTTATGACAAGAACGGATATGAATTATTTACGAAAAAAGCTAAAAGCATAGAGTATCTCGGTGAGAGCATTATCGACAATAAAAAGTATCACAAAATTAAGCTTGTCAGGAACGGCGGGCAAGAAGAGTTGTTAATAGACGAGTCATCTCATCTTATCAAGCAGATAACCTTCAAACCTACAAAGACAGAAAGAGGAAATTGGACGCTCACAATTAAATACAAAAAAGTCCGATTCAATAAACCGATTGAGCAATCTGAATTTGTCATCAATCCGCCTGAAGGAGCAAGAAAGGTTGAACGCTTTTCCTTTACAAGATGGTTCGGCTATCCTATGGAAGGCAAAATTTTACCTGATGCTACATTACTCGACTTAAACAGCGGAAAAAAAATATCCGTTAAGACTCTTATGGGTAAAGTTGTAACTTTTGTTACATTCTGGGCAAGCTGGTGTCCCCCGTGCAGAAAGGAATTGCCCGAGTTACAAAATCTATATGAAAAATATAAGGATAAAGGCTTCCAGGTAATAGCTATTTCTCTTGATAAAAAATCAAGTGTCAATCGAGCTAAAGAATTTGCCAAGCAACACAATTTGACATTTCCGATATTAAATGACAGTGCCGGCACACTTGCAACTCCTCTGAACGTTGCTTCTATCCCTACAATGCTCATTGTGGATAGCAAGGGCAAAATCATTGAAGCTCATCAAGGATTTAACCCTCAGGGCGAAAAAGAATTTTCCGAAATTATAGAAAAATTGGCTTCAAAAGATAACAAAACAAATTAGCGAGTATCAAAATATTATTTTCCTTTTCGCTTTTTGCCTGTTACTGTCAGAAGGACAATAATAACGGCAAAGAATAATATTGTTGCCGGTTCCGGAAAATACAACATTTAAGTCGCCTCAATTTGATTATCATTCGCTCGACATAATAATCTCAGTCCGTATGTAATTATACGCACATAAGAAATATATCGGCAAAATAAGAAAATAAATGCCAAAAGTATCTGGACAAAGAAATGTTTTTCGATATGATAATTGCGGCAATTTGATATATATATGAGACAAATATGAAAGATATAGATCACATTGAAATAGAAGTGAAAATAGCATGTGAGAATTCCTCGGAGATAGAATCTCGCTTACAAGCCCTTAGCGCGCACCTAATAGGTTGCTGGTCGGAAACGGATATGTTTTTCGACTTTGAAGATAATCGTCTCAAAAACAACGATTCAGCGCTAAGACTTAGGGCAAGAGATAATATAAATGAAGGACATACAAGTTATCGTCTAACATTTAAAGGCCCAAGATTAGAAGGTGATTATAAATGTAGAAGAGAAATAGAGCTCGTCATTGAGTCACCCGATGCAATTCAAAGTCTCCTTGAGGCATTAGGCCTTAAACCGTTTATCGCATATACTAAAACCAGAAATTCGTGGAAATACCAAAACTGCACGATAGAAATAGATAATATTCCGGATTTGGGAAATTTTATTGAAATCGAAGGGCCTAACAAAGAAGCTATTGATAAAGTGCTTAAGTCTCTCAATCTTACGGATAAGCCCATAATCAAACAATCTTATCTCGAAATGATTATGGAATATCAGCACAAGCAGGAATAAAAATATGGCTCGTTTTGTCTGTCCGCGGAAAATTCCCGCAGAGACTTGCTCTTATTATGTAATATTATTATAATTCGTATTTTAATCGATTTTTGGTATTGTATTTTGTGAGGGTAATATTAGATGTCATTAGCTCCTGTTCCACAATATATGTTTTTTACAAAAGGCGTAGGCAAGCATAAACATAGCTTGCAATCATTCGAGGTAGCTTTGAGGAATGCCGGAATTGCCCCACTTAATCTTGTTAAGGTTAGCTCGATATTTCCGC
>CAZKNI010000360.1:0-5571 GCA_964554055.1 uncultured Phycisphaerae bacterium
ACTTGAAGATCAGCAACAAATAGACAAAATATTAGAAAAAGTACATCGAGAAGGCATCAATAGCCTTTCATGGTGGGAAAAGCGAACCCTCAAAAAAATCACTCAACGTCAACGTGAACGCGATAATATGAAAAAAAGTTAAATTTAAACAAAAAAGAAAGTCAGAGAGTCAAAAGGAGTTTTTGTTTTAATGGCAAAAAAAGAAGTCGCATATCAGGAGTGTATCAATCCCAAATGTGGAGCGACATTTGGCGTTGATGATATCGTATATTCATGCCCCAAGTGTGGCGAGTTATTGGATGTCAAATATGAGTGGGATAAAGTTGAATTGCCTCGCGCACTTAGCGATTTTGAAAGTCGTTGGAGTACAAAAGCGAGCCCTTATGATTTTTCAGGCGTTTGGCGTTTTCGCGAGCTTCTGCCGTTTGCAGACGTAAAGGATATAATAACGATTGGCGAAGGCAGAACAATTCTTCAACGAGCAGATTTACTTGCGCGCTATATCGGGCACAACGAAGGAAAATTATTTTTGCAATATGAAGGGCTTAATCCGTCGGGAAGCTTTAAAGATAACGGAATGACAGCGGCATTTACTCTTGCTAACAAGCTCGGTAAAAGAAGGGTTGCATGTGCCTCGACCGGCAATACGTCGGCATCACTCGCTATGTTTGCAGGTATGTCGGGCTGTATGCAGGGAATTGTATTTATCGGTTCGGGCAAAATTGCCTATGGCAAGCTCTCACAGGCACTTGAATATGGCGCGCTAACGTTACAAATTCAAGGAGATTTTGATGCATGCTTGAAACAGGTCAGATTAGCTTCGGAAAAGCTCGGATTATATTTAATGAATTCGGTCAATCCGTTTAGACTTGAGGGGCAAAAAACAATAATGTATCGTATTCTTGAAGCCCGTAATTGGGAAGTTCCGGATTGGATTATTGTTCCCGGCGGAAATTTAGGTAATTCGTCAGCATTCGGTAAAGCATTTGACGAATTATATCAACTGGGATTAATTAAACGAATTCCTCGCATAGCTATCATTAATGCAACAGGGGCAAATACTCTTTATGTAATTGCTGAAGAGCAGAAAATTAAATGGAACGCAGGGATGTTGGAACACGATAAGGTTAAAGCCTATTTCGACAAACTCGACGCTGAGAATTATCTCGCTAAGACAATCGCTTCAGCGATAGAAATAGGCAGACCTGTAAATCTCAAGAAGGCTTTGCGTACACTGGAAATCACAAATGGCCTTGTAAGACAGGTAAGCGACGAAGATATTTTGGAACATAAAGCAATGATTGGGAAATTTGGCTTTGGATGTGAACCTGCTTCAGCTGCTTCCGTTGCCGGTTTACATTTGCTTTTGAAAGAGCAGGTTATTTCGCCGTCAGATACAGTTGTTTGTATTTTGACCGGACATTTGCTCAAAGACCCGGATGCAACGGTAAATTATCACACCGGCATTAATATGAAGGAAATAAGCCCCCCTGAGCCTAAGCCCACATGGGGAACGCTATCGAATCATCCGATACCTGTAGCGGATAATCTTGATGATATATGTAAAATTCTGAACGAGAAAACTCCTGAAATAGATAAAAGTGTTGTTGACGACTTTCCTTTGATTGCCCCGCTTGAAATGGAGTTTTGACGATTATGTGCGCTAAACTTAATTTACCCGATTTAGTCAAACAACGTATCGTAATAGGCGACGGTGCGATGGGTACGATGCTTTACGAAGCAGGCGTATTTGTTAATATGTGCTTCGAAGAACTTAATTTGGCGAGGCCTGAACTTGTTAAGCACGTACATGAAGAATATGTGCAGGTTGGAGTAGATTTTATCGAAACGAATACGTTTGGCGCAAACGAAATCAAATTGGCAAAATACGGACTTGCCGATAAGGTCGAAGCGATAAATTGCAAAGCTGTTGAAATTGCTAAGCAATCAACAGAAAATACAGATGTTCTTATTGCAGGTTCAATTGGCCCGCTCGGACAAGAGCTGCCTCCCTACGGGCGCTTTTCGGCAAAACAAGCACAAAAAGCTTTTAAAAGACAGCTTTCCGCTTTGATTTCAGCAGGAGTTGATTTTCTCATTTTTGAGACGTTTTCAAGCATCGACGAGTTAATTATCGGCCTTGAAGTCGCGCACAAAATATCATCCGCAATTCCTATTGTAGCTCAATTTTCCGCAAATGAGCATGGCGAAACATCTTACGGTACGAAAATAGAAGAAGCTGCACATCGAATAGAGCAATCAGCTTCATATATAACGGCAATAGGAATGAATTGTTCCATAGGCCCCTCTGACATGTTGAAAAACCTTGAAGTTTTAATAAGCGTAGCAAGTAAGCCTGTTTCCGTTATGCCAAATGCCGGGCTGCCTCGTGAAGTTGATGGCAGAAAGCTTTATATGTGTACGCCCGAATATATGGCTGAATATGCGAAGCGATTCCTCGAAAAGGGTGCCCGAATAATAGGAGGATGTTGCGGAACAACGCCTAAACATATATCGGAAATCATAAAAGCAGTTAGAGCAATAGATAAAGCTATACACAAAACACATATTATTATTGAAAAAACGCCTGAAGAAATTTTAGAAAAACGTAGAAAAGAGCCTATCCCTCTTGAAAAGCGTTCGAAAGTAGGGCAAAAAATAGCAACCGGTCAATTGCTAACATCTGTTGAAATTACTCCTCCCAAAGGATTTGAGCTTGGAAATATAATAGAAAAAGTAAAACTTTGTGCTGAATATGAAATTGATGCTATAAATATTCCCGATGGCCCCCGTGCAAGCTCACGATTGTCGCCAATGGTAACAGCTATCAAGATACAGGAAAGCGCCGATATCGAATCTATTTTGCACGTATGTTGTCGCGATAGAAATCTTATCGGGTTACAATCGGACTTGCTCGGTGCATATGCAATGGGCATAAAAAATTTGCTCATTATTACAGGCGACCCGCCTAAGTTAGGCGATTATCCGGATGCGACAGCTGTCTTCGATGTCGATTCTATCGGATTGACAGCTTTGGCAAGAGATTTAAATACAGGTGTTGATTTGGCAGGAAATGAATTGCCGAACCAGCTCGGATTTACAATAGCTGTCGGCGCTAATCCGGTAGCTTACGACCTAAATCGAGAAATCGAACGGTTCAAACAGAAGGTCGAAGCAGGAGCAGAGTATGCTGTTACTCAACCGGTATTCGACCCCAAAATGCTACAAGATTTTATTGCTTCTGTCAGTTCGCATAAAATTCCGTTTGTAGCGGGAATTTGGCCTTTTACGAGTTATAAGAATGCTGAATTTATGGCTAACGAAGTGCCTGGAGTTGTCGTTCCCGAAAAGCTATTAAAGCGAATGAGTAAAGCCAAAACCCGTGAACAAGGGAGAATAATCGGGATTGAAATTGCGCGTGAAATAATTGCGGAAATTAAGCCTTACGTACAAGGTTTTGCGATAAGTGCCCCCTTCGGAAATGTAAAAATTGCATTAGCTGCACTTGAAAAAATCGAGATTAGAGATATATAATTCCTGTGAATAAAAATTGTGGGGAAAATTAATTAATCGTTATAGAAGATTTGGAGAAAACTTATGTTCAGATTTTTGAATAATGTAAAGACAGCGATGCTCTTAGCGGCACTGATGGCGTTGTTCATATACGTTGGAAATCTAATTGGCGGACGAAACGGAATGATTATAGCCTTGCTGCTGGGCGGAGGAATGAATATCGTTGCATATTATTTTAGTGATAAAATTGCGCTTGCAACAATGCGTGCTGTCGAGGTTTCACCTAATGATGCACCTGAAATATATCAGCTTGTACGAGAGCTTGCAGTGCGTGCGAATCTTCCAATGCCTAAAGTTTACATTGCGCCGACGCAAGTTCCGAATGCTTTTGCGACAGGGAGAAATCCTAAACATGCTGTTGTTTGCCTTACCCAAGGAATAATTCGGATGCTTGACAAGCGCGAGCTTGCAGGCGTCATCGGGCACGAATTGGCACATATAAAACATTACGATATGCTTATTAGCACCGTAGCAGCTACGATTGCAGGGGCAATCAGTATGTTAGGCTATTTGCTTTGGTTTGTTCCCATAGGTGGCGACGATGATGACGGAAATCCTTTAGCAGCCCTTGCAATGATTATTCTTGCGCCAATAGCGGCAGCTTTGATACAAATGGCAATCTCTCGCAAACGGGAATTTAACGCAGACAGTTATTCGGCTGAACTTTTGGGCGACCCCCTGCCACTTGCTAGCGCGCTTGAGAAATTGGAAACGATGAACAAACAAATGCCTATGAAACTTGTAAATCCCGCTCAGGAAAACCTGTTTATAGTTCAGCCGTTTACCGGTGAGACGATAACGAAATTGTTCAGTACGCATCCGCCTGTCAAAGAGCGTATAAAAGCATTAATTGGCAGAGAATCGATATAAAATACGATTTATGCTTAATGATGATATCGAGATAATATTTGTTTCTTTTAGCGCAAGATTTGTTTATAAGAATAAATTCAACGTATTTTTAAGCTCACGATTTTTAATTCCGCCAATTTTCCAAATTATTAAAGCTAATTTTATATCACTCCGATATTAATTAGTGGAAGAAATTGTCCATTCTTACGGGGGCTTTATGAAGACGCCTAGCCAGGAAACGTGGGCTGATACGTCTTGTCGTAATCAGTGTGTCGAGCACTTGATGATGTTCGTCGAAATGCTTGAAAAGCGTATTCCCTACCTACAAGGAAAAGCTCAACGAATGATTCAAGCAAGCTTGCTTCTTGGCAAAGCAACAGGACTGGACAATAAGCAATTATATGCCCTCAAATTATCAGCGGCATTTCATGATTTGGGATTGTTAGAAGTACCCGACAAATTGCTAATGCAAGAACAAAAACTTACTCCGCAGCAAAGAAACGAGCTTCTGAGCCGACATATTGGATTAAACGGAAGGCTAATCGGAAAAGCATTTCCCGATTTTCCCGAAGCAGCGGAAGGAATTTGGTATCATCACGAAAGACCCGACGGACAAGGACCTTATCACTTGAGAGAAAACGAGATTCCCGTTATAGCTGCTATTATAGGATTGCTTGAAGCGGTTGATTCGATGGCGAATGGCAGACCGTGGCGAAAACCAATTTCTTTTCCCGAAATACAAGTTGAAATTAACAAAAATGCAGGAACACAATTTTCACGAAAAATAATCGCGGTTTTTCATCGTCTCGGAGAACAGATATATCACATCTTACATCAAAACTCTTCGAAGATTGAGATATCTAAACCAAAGAAAATAAATCTTTCCAGCAGCAAACATCAGCCAGTTATCGCAGTAAAGAAAAGAGCATCAAATACACCCAAACCCCAAAATCTTGCTATCAAACAATTGATTTCTCCCAGCAATGACAACGTAGCAAAAATAAATGTATTTAATAAATTGTCGCCAATTATTGCTAAAAATGAATTGATAGAGAAAATAATAAACGGATTAAACCTCAAGCCTTTAGCAAGCAATGTACATAATTTGATGTCCATAACGCAAAACCCGTACTGTTCGACCGAAGAAGT
>CAZKNI010000361.1:0-3253 GCA_964554055.1 uncultured Phycisphaerae bacterium
TGTGAAACCGCAATTAAGATTTGATTGTTTCGTCTTGATATTTTATCTGTCCAGCTACAATTGTTGCAATTGCCTTGCCGTGAACATTCCAGCCATGATACGGACAATTTCTGCTTTTACTGTAAAATCCGTTGACGTCAATTGTCCATTCAATATTAGGGTCTATTATCGTAATATCAGCATCGGCGCCAATAGAGAGAGTTCCTTTATCTATACCTAATATTCGTGCAGGATTAATTGTCATTTTAGAAATTAACGCCATCCAATCGAGAGTTTTGTCATCGATTAATGCCTTGATATATAAAGGCAATGCAATCTCAAGTGAAATTATGCCAAACGGAGCATAAAGAAACTCAAGCTCCTTTTCTTCTCTGCTATGAGGAGCATGATCAGTTGCAAGACAATCTATTGTACCGTCAGCAAGCCCCGCCTTTAACGCATCGATATCTTTTTGCGTTCGTAAAGGAGGCGCCACTTTATAATTTGAATCAAAATCTTTACAATATTCGTCCGTTAGCAATAGATGATGCGGAGTAGCTTCCGCTGTAATATTGCTGAGCGATGTTTGTCGAAATTCTCTAATCAATTCAACAGACTCAGCTGTTGAAACATGCGCAACATGATATTTACAATTTGTATTTTTCGCTAATATTATATCGCGATATAACATAATTTGCTCTGCAATTGCGGGACGTGAAGGCAACCCCAATTTTGTTGCTATTGCGCCACTATTAATGCATCCTTTTCCGATAAGGTCGGGATCTTCACAATGTTCAATAATCGTCTTGCCAAACATAGCGGCATATTGCATTGCGCGATATGCAACACCGCTATCCGCAAGTCCATTGCCATCATCGCTAAATGCTACTGCGCCCGCTCTTATCATGTTTCCCATCTCTGCAAGCTCTTTGCCTGCTCTCTGTTTTGTAATAGCTCCTATCGGAAAGACATTACAACAACCGAATTGGTGCGTTTGTCTAAGAATAAACTCAACGGAAGCTTCATTATCTATCGGAGGATGAGTATTTGGCATACATGCCAATGATGTAAATCCACCCGCAACAGCTGCCTGTGTGCCTGTTGCGATTGTCTCCTCTTCTTCATGGCCTGGCTCACGTAAATGGACATGTATATCAATCAACCCGGGTGTTACATAACACTTTTCAGCATTTATTGTTTGCGAAGCTGACGGCTTGTCGCTGCCTATGTACTGAATCTTGCCATTGTCGATGAAAATATTAGATTCCGAAAACATGTTGTTAGCGGGATCTATTATTGTGCCATTTATAATTAAAATACTCTCGTTCAGCATTTATTGTTCTCCTTTAAATCCAATTGCTACGAGCAATAATGGCTGTTCTTCGTCAGCTAATCCTACAATCTCAGCAACTTGATTATCATTATAAGCTCCTATTGCAACGGAGCCGAGCTCAATCGCTTCTGCTTGCAAGAAAATATTTTCAGCTACATGTCCCGCTTCCAAAATCACGTAACGTTCGCCACGATGGCCATAACGCGAAGTTGTTCGTTTAAAATCAGCTGATATCACGACAATTAGGCCAGCGTTTGTAATAAAAAATTGTTCGAGACAAGCAGCAGCGAGTTTTGTTCTTACATCCTTTAAAATTACGGACGTTAAGCTGTGAGTTTTAGGCTCATATCGAAAAGTTCCTTCCGGAAGCACCGCATACAACACAATCGGAAAGGTTCCTCCAGCTGATGGCGCTGTCCTAAAACCTCGTGGCATATAGGTAATGCCTTGCCCTGCCCACAACAGCTGAGAAATTTGCTCCGCAGACAAGTGTTGGCTTAAAAATGTACGACACGAACGACGCTTTGCAAGGACTTGCTCAAGCGTCCTTTTTCCCGTTGTGTCCGGTTGAGGCAGACTTTGCATAGATTTTGGCCTCTTTCGCTGTATATAATAATTACTGAATAAGTTCGATTTAGTTGATTGTACGTATCCAAACGATGATAGTCAAGAGTCGGCATATCCGACTTGATAAAGAAAATTTTATAGCCATTTGATATTGCCTATGATATATTTATTTATACATTTATATGCTTCTAACAAAAAGATAATGCAAATATGCTTGTATTTAGAAAAAGTGTTTTTGCATGATTTTGTTATAGGCTTCGAAAATTTGATATAAAATATTAATAAGTTTTTCGATACAAATTTGATAAATATTTTTAGCAGGAGCATTAAATATGACGCGAACAATCACATTATTTGCAATGTTGTGTTTACTTATCAGCATCTCAAGCTGTAATTCTATGAAAAAAACAAATAAAAAACAGCAAAAAGAACCCGAAAAAATAGCCCTTGAAGAAGTCACGCCTGTTCAGAACATCTCCGAAGAACATCCTGCAAAACAGCCTACACAAGCTTCCGCTAATAAACCCGATAATAAACCTGAACAAATTCAAAAAATGACGCCTGACAAGCCTATAGCTACAAAACCGGTGCAGCTTGGCAAGCGAAAACACATTGTCCAAAAAGGCGATACCTTATACAAGCTGGCACGATTTTATTACGGCGACCAAAAATATTGGAAAAAAATCTGGCTGGCAAATAAAGATATTATTCCGAATCCTAATAAAATCAAAGAAGGCCAGGAATTGATAATTCCGTAGATGTTATGAAATATTCCGACGGATTGGAAACGGATGTGCGATTCGTTAAGGGGGTTGGCCCTCGCAGAGCAGCGTTGCTGGAAAAGGCGGGAATTTCTACAGTCCGTCAGCTTATAGATTTTTATCCCATTCGCTATAATTTTTTTCAAAAAGTAAACGCAATATCCGAACTAAAACATGGGGAAGATGCATCAATTATCGTACAAATTAAAGATGTTAGGTGTCAATATGGCAAGCACAGCAGAATTATCGCGACAATAAGTGATAGCACATCTCTTGCCTATGTTCGCTGGTTCAATAGCAATTTTCTTTTAAACAAGCTCAAGCCGGGTCAATGGGTAAACCTTACCGGAAAAGTTACGTATGCTAGCGACAAAACGATTTTCACAAATCCGAGGCTTCAATTTGTGGAATATGCCAATCAAATAAAGAAAAATAAAATCAAGTTAGATGCAAGAGCGATTTATCCGACAATCAAGGGAATATTTCAAAAAACGTTAGCGGACATTATACAAAATGCCCTGAAAGATTTTGGAAAATATATTGAAGAGTGGCATGATTTTAAACTCTTGAATAAAAATCATTTGATAGATATAAAACAGGCATATGCATATAT
>CAZKNI010000362.1:0-5439 GCA_964554055.1 uncultured Phycisphaerae bacterium
ATTTCGCGTAAATTTATGCATAGGCAATAATCTTCCGCTAAGATAGACAATAGCGTATTTTTTTGATAATTTGTTTAATACGTCCGTAACAAATCCGTCGTAAGGGATATAATTTTTTCGCCATGGCCTCCAGCTTCTTTGAGTAAGCGTTCCGTCAATGTCAATTACGATAACAGGTTTATTCCTGTTGACAGACAGAACGAGTAATTCGTCTTGCGAACCGAGAAATCTTTTGTTGCCGCTATATGAAACTCCGAAGCGATATAATCCCTCGCAAGGAATTTGGAATTTTATCTCAGCCCAGCCGTCGTCATCGGTTATCGCGTGCATAGGGGCATAATGAAATTCGCTCAAGCCTTTCTCTTTATCGTTTGCTCTGTTCGAACATTCCGGTTGAGATATGAGCTGAAATTCGACGGGCTGATTTTCGATGTCGTCAAGATGATAATCTTGTTCTTCGAGTTTAGCTCTTAGCGTTATTGTTTTTCCGGGTAATGTTACAACGTCTTCACAGCTAACCAGAGTGCGCGAGCTCATACATCCGTTGAGTAATAGGACACTGACAAAGCAGTTTAATATTGCTATGTTGTATTTGTGAGCATGCATATATCTTATCTCATCTTGAGTTTTTGGTTTCTATTGTTTGTGTGCTCAATGTATCTCCAAGACAAGTATAAGCATAAACGATTGTATCTCGATATGCGAGCTAAAAGGTATATAGGAGTTGTGGCGGAGAGATGAAGAAATTATCGTGAATAGGAATCATATTTGACGAATTAAGATGTATTCGGATGTCCGGAGCTTCCGATAAACAAGTGAAATATAAAAGAGTTTATCTTTTCTTTATTCTGGAAAAATCAATTGTATGCTGTTAAGTATTATAATATAGATTTATCTTATAATATGCGGAACAGCTGTAACTTTATTTTGTATGATATTAATTATTGGTTGAGGCGTTGAAATGCTTGATATAAAGTTTATTCGAAAAAATGCGGAAAAGGTAAAATGGGCTGCTCGGGTCAAGAAAATCGAATGTGATATTGATAAGCTCCTTGAGCTTGATGCTGAGCTATCGGAAATAAAACGTCTGTTACAGGAAATACAAACAGAAAAAAATGCCGCCGGGAAAAAAATCCCCAAAGCTCAGCCGATTGAAAGACAGCAGCTTATCGAACAGATGAGTAAGCTCAAAAAACGCGAAAAAGAGTTAGCTGCTAAGCGTGAGCAAATCGAACCTCAATTTAATGATTTATTGTTGAGGGTCCCACAAATTCCGGATGAAAACGTTCCGATAGGTAGCGACGATACGGAAAATGTCGAGTTACGAAAATGGGGTGAAATTCGTCAATTCGATTTCGAGCCTATTGACCATATAACGCTTGGCGAAAAGTTGTCTCTTATCGACTTACAAAGAGGCGTTAAAGTCGCAGGAACGAGGAATTATTTCTTAACAGGTATCGGAGCTTTGTTGCACTGGGCTGTATTAAGGTTTGCGCTCGATTATTTGATAGAGAGAGGATATCAGGCGATGTATCCGCCAGTGCTTGTACGGGAGGCTGCTATGCGAGGGACCGGATATCTTCCAGGAGGCGAAGAGCAAGCATACAAATGCGAGCGGGATAATGTATATCTCGCAGGCACATCTGAAGTTCCCGTAGCTGCTTATCATATGGACGAGATTTTAAATGAAAGTGAGTTACCCAAAAAGTTTGTCGCTCTTTCGCCATGTTTTAGGCGCGAAGCTGGCACATACGGAAAAGATACAGCTGGCTTGTATCGCATTCATCAATTCGATAAAGTTGAACAAGTAATTATATGCAAAAACGATATCCAAGAGAGCAAAAAGCTACATGATGAAATTCTTGCTAATTCCGAAGCAATTTTACAAGCACTTAAGTTGCCTTATAGAGTTGTCAATGTTTGTACGGGCGATTTGGGTATCGGACAGGTGCAAAAATATGATATCGAAACATGGATGCCTTCTCGCAACAGCTACGGAGAAACTCACAGTGCCTCGCGATTTTATGAATTTCAGGCTCGCAGGCTAAATTTGAAATATCGCGACGAAGCAGGAAAAATCCATTTTTGCCATACATTAAATAACACGCTCATCGCTTCACCGAGAATTTTGATTCCTATAATCGAGTTATATCAAAATGCCGATGGCTCCGTTACGGTTCCCGAAGCGCTGCGGAAATATCTCGGCGGAAGGGAAAAAATCGAATCTAAGGGATGAAAAATTGTTCATTGTTTTGAATATTTCAAATCCGAAATGCAAAATAAAATATGAAAAAGATAATTGATTTTATCGCTGATGAATTTCTTTTATGTTTGTTTGTTATTCTGCTTGTAATTCTTTCTTGCTTTGAGCCGGATAAGATAAGGCAATATCCTTTTTTCGTCGACTGGAATACGATAGCTGCTTTGACGGGTTTGCTGATAATCACAACGGGATTTAAGCAAAGCGGATATTTTGACCTATTCGCCAAGCGAATGTTGTCTCGTCTCAAAACAGAACGAAAAATAGCTTTTTTTTTAATATTGTTTTCCGCTATTCTTTCGTGTTTTGTAACAAACGATATCGCTTTGTTCATTGTTGTTCCGCTGACGCTCTCTTTGCGTAAACTCACAGGCAATGACGTATCGAAAATTGTGATTTTCGAAGCTATCGCAGTCAATGCAGGGTCGGCTCTAACGCCTATCGGAAACCCTCAAAATTTATATTTATGGCATCGTTGGAATATATCTTTTTTTTCGTTTATTGCATTTTTGTTTCCTGCTGTTATTTGTCTTTTATTGATTTTATTCTTTTTTGTCTTTGTTGCTTTTCCGAATACAAAAATTACAAATGTTTTTGTCAACAGCTCGAATAAGAGCAAAGATGATAAAAAGGACATTGCTAAGGCAGATGATAATATTAATGTTCGTAAAACGTTATTTTCAGTTTCGTTTGTCGCGCTTATTGTTTATGTTATTTCGCTCGAATTGGATTTTGCAAATTTGCTGTTGCCTGTGATTTGTATATTTTATTTGTTTTTCTATCGAAGAATTTTATTGAATGTCGATTGGCTACTCTTGTTCATGTTTATAATTATGTTCATTGATTTTCACCTGATAGCGAATATTCCTTTTGTCAATATGGCGATAGAGCAAATCAATATGCAATCGTCGCGTGACGTATTTTTGTTTTCTGGAGCAATATCTCAGCTAATCAGTAATGTTCCAGCGAGCATTTTTGTATCAAAATTTAGCGATAATTGGCTAGCGATAGCTTATGGCGTAAACGTAGGCGGAAACGGAATTGTTATTGCCTCATTAGCAAACGTAATAGCGTTGAGAATGTTAAAAAACAAAAAAGCTTGGCTGACGTTTCACAAATACTCTATTCCGTATTTCCTGATAACAATAATCTTGACATATTGTATAATCCGTTTGTTTTTTTAGTAAGCGGATGTTTTTTCAAATTCATCCAACATTGCCATAAAATTATCGTAAGGCACTCCATAAGCTATCGAATGAGACGGGCCTACAATAGCTTTTGCACGTTTAGCTTCTTATTGTGCATTTTATTCTTTATTCGACGAAGAATTTTCATCACAGCAATGTAGATTAGCTTTTTCTATTTCCATTATTTTTTGCACACGTCTCGCGTGCCTTCCCCCCTCGAAAGGAGTTTCTAAAAACACTTCGACGATACGACGCATTAATGCTTCTCCGATAAGGTCTGCGGGCATACAAAGAACATTTGCATCATTGTGCTGTCGTGACATTTGCGCTGTCAATTCGTCATGACACAACGCTGCCCTCACCCCGCAAATTTTATTGGCGCTTATCGATACGCCTAATCCCGTTCCGCATAGCAGAATAGCTTTGTCAAATTTTCCGCTTGCTACCGCTTTGCCTACGGGCAAAGCTACGTCGGGATAATCGAACGACTTTTGCGAATTGGTACCGAAATCGACGACTTCATAGCCAAGCTGCTGGAGAAACGGTTTAAGTTTTTCTTTCGCCATATATCCGCGATGATCTGCACCTATTGCAATTTTCATTGAAATAATTCCTTAATTTCCTGTTCTATTGCATTTTTTATCATTTCACAGCTTCGTGCATATTCCTCTCGAGTTCCGCCTATCGGGTCATGCACTCCGCCTGTCCGTATTAATTTTACCTTATCAGACACTTGAGGAGCAAGAGTATTAATAAAATCTTTATGGCCTGCCGTCATAACGTAAATTATATCAGCTTCAAGCAGTTTTTGCAGATTGATTGGCTGACTCGAGTGTCCGGATATGTCGATACCGTAAGATTGCATCACACTGATAGCTAATTCCGAAGCAGGAGCACCGAATCCGGCAAATGTCCCGGCACTGGATATGTTGACCTTATATCTGCTTTCCAGCTCCGACTCATCACAGCCGATATATTCCGCAATAAGCTTTTTGCCCCATCCTTCCGCCATTGGCGAACGACACGTATTACCCGTACATACAAAAATTATATTAAAACTCGTCAGCTTATCAATTGTTCGTTTGTCTATTACTCCTTCGCGAAGAATTTCGTATGATTTTTTCGTTATCTTGACGACTGTTGAAGGTTTTTGATATTTTACCGTTCCCGCGTCAATTATAACATCTACATCGTGTCCAAAATATTCAAATACTTCTTCAGCACTGTATGCCGGTTTAGCTCCGGCAGGATTAGCACTGGGCCCTGCAATAATCATATCCGAATCATCAAACAACGCTTGAGCTGCTAAGTGTGCAGGGCATCTCAGCCCTACACTGTTTTTGTGATAAATTCTGTCAAAATATTTTCCGAATTTCGACTTACAATCATCTATTTGCTGCTCGTCCAATTCTATTACAAGAGTTACAGGCCCGGGCCAAGCTTTTTTCGAGAGTATTTGAGCAAACCAAAACGGCTTAGGCACGAAACGTTTCATATCAGCGGGCTTAGATATATGTACCGTATAAGGTTTTTCGGGCGAACGTTTCTTCAGAAAATTTAACTTACAGAGTCCCTTATCATTACGAATGTCAGCTGCCAATCCGTACACCGTTTCCGTCGGAAAAGCGACAACGCCTCCTTCCGCCAATGTTTTGTGAGCGATAGATAGCCATTGCTCAGCGTCAGCTTTATCAACTTTCAATATTTTACTCGCTTGTGTTTCCATAATCTTTATTATTATGGAAACTCTTATCGATAAAGTCAACGTTTTGTAAAATCTATCGCTGTCTTAATTCGATTTTATGATAGCCCCAAAAGGTTTATGGCATTTTCTCTTGCGATTTTGTTAAAAACCGTTTTGGAAATTTTACCTTTATCGCGAAGCTCGATAAGAAATCCCGCTAAAGGCAACTCACCTTTAGGCGAACATAAATCTGTCCCGAACAATAATCTGTCCTGAAATTCGTTTAAAAATTTGACAGCATAATCAAC
>CAZKNI010000363.1:0-9528 GCA_964554055.1 uncultured Phycisphaerae bacterium
ATTTGTACCGGAACTTCGATTGTTTCGTCTTTTGCCAAATTTTCATCAAATTCAGGCCAAGGCTCATAAGCAAGTGTCTCATCGTGGCCAAGTTTTGCCCACAATTCTTCCGCTATATGAGGAGCAAAAGGCGATAGAATAAGAACGAATTGTTCCATAACGGATTTCGATTTTTCGGGTTTACTCAATATATTGTTGACGAAAATAATCATTGCGGAAATTGCTGTGTTAAAGTCCATTGATTCAATATCTTCGGTAACTTTTTTAATCGTTTTATGTAAAATTCGTAATTCGTCCTCCGAAGGTTCAATATCCTTAATTGACGGATGAAGTTTGCCTGTCTGCTCGTCAATAATCATTCTCCAAACGCGATGCAAAAATCTGTGGACGCCAGCTACGTCTCGAGTATTCCAAGGCTTTGTAGCTTCGAGCGGGCCCATAGACATTTCATATAACCTTAACGTATCCGCTCCATATTCAGCAATTACTTCGTCGGGGTTAATTACATTTCCGAGAGATTTTGACATTTTTTCTATTGTTTCGGTAAGCTCTTCGCCCGTTTGCTTATGACGAGGCTTATCTCCCGAGAAATCGACATCATGATAATTAACATAAGCCCCTCGCGAATCTTTGTACGAAAAAGATAAAATCATTCCCTGATTAAAGAGTTTCTTAAATGGCTCTTTTGTGCTGACATAGCCTAAATCGTACAATACTTTATGCCAAAATCTTGCATATAACAAATGTAAAACAGCGTGCTCCGCTCCGCCTACGTATAAATCAACGGGCATCCAATATTGTTCTTTGGATTTATCCCAAGCTATTGAATCGTTATGCGGATCAAGATATCGGAGATAATACCAGCAACTTCCCGCCCATTGCGGCATTGTATTTGTATCCCTGCGATATGTTTTGCCATCTTTTTTAACGATAAGCCAATCTTTTGCCTTTGCTAATGGCGATTCACCTGTTTCCGCAGGATGAAAATCTTCGAGTTCCGGAAGTTCAACCGGTAACTCGCTTTCATCAACGGGAATAACGTTTCCTTTTTCGTCAAAGAGTACGGGAAACGGCTCTCCCCAATAGCGCTGACGCGAAAAAAGCCAGTCTCTTAGCTTATATTTAACAGCTGCTCGGCCGAGTCCGTTTTCCTCTAGCCAATCGGTGATTTTCTTTTTTGCTTGTTCGACATTTAATCCGTCGATGCCAATTCCGAATTGCTCTGAATTTGAATTGACAAGAATTCCGTCACCTTCGTACGCTTCCTTGCTTATGTCGCCGCCACTAATAACTTCTATTATTGGAAGATTGAATTTCGTTGCAAATTCCCAATCTCGCTGATCGTGTCCGGGAACAGCCATTATCGCTCCTGTTCCGTAACTCATCATCACATAATCAGCGACCCATATCGGAATAGGCTGACCGTTTACGGGATTAATTGCATATGCTCCCGTAAATACTCCTGTTTTTTCACGAGCAAGTTCCGTTCGTTCGAGGTCGGACTTACGCTTAGCCTGTTCGCAATACTCGATAACGGATTGGCGATTTTCTTCCGTTGCGATTTTTTCTACGAGCGGATGTTCGGGCGCCAAAACCATATAAGTTGCGCCGAAGAGTGTATCGGGCCGAGTCGTATAAATTCTGATAACATATTCTTCAGGATTTTCCGGAAATTTATTTTGTTTGCGATTTTGTTTCCAGACAGAGGGGTCGCAGCTATGCCCGAAAGCTCGTATCTGATCGTCAACAGTGAGCAGAAAATCAACTTCAGCGCCTTGTGATTTTCCTATCCAGTCTCGCTGGAGCTTTTTAATGCTTTCAGGCCAATCGAGTTCGTCCAAATCTTCGAGCAGACGTTCTGCGTACGCTGTAATCTTCAACATCCATTGCCGTAACGGTTTTCTTATGACTTGATGCCCTTGATCGCATCGACCTTGATAGACTTCTTCGTTAGCTAATACGGTTTTGCACTCCGGACAGAAATTTACGGGTGCTTCGTTGAGATATGCCAATCCTTTTTTGAGCATCTGCAAAAAAATCCATTGTGTCCATTTGTAATATTTTGGATCTGTTGTATCGATTTCTCTGTCCCAATCGTAACTGAATCCCAAAGATTTTATTTGTCGCCGGAATGTTTCTATATTTTTTTGCGTTGTTATGCGCGGATGTGTGCCCGTACGCATCGCATATCGTTCAGCTGGCAGGCCGAAAGCGTCCCAGCCTATCGGATGAAGCACATTAAAGCCTTTCATCCTCTTGTAGCGTGCTATAATATCGGTAGCTGTATATCCTTCGGGATGCCCGACGTGCAAGCCCGCGCCACTCGGATAGGGAAACATATCAAGCACATAATATTTGGGCTTATCCGCTGTTTCTTCTACTTTAAAGGTTTTATTCTTTTCCCAATATTCCTGCCATTTTTTTTCAATAATTAAAAATTCGTATTTGTTCATAACTCCAAATCCCGGGCAAATAAAATATTTTTCATTTGTTTCTCATTTTGTTATGTGCTAAGCCTTTATTGCTTGTTTATAGTGCAATTTCCGTTTCATTATTGATTCGAAATCAAAAATCCTTTTATAACGATGATATAAGGACAATTCAATTGTAAAAATACGGGAAAAAGGAATAAGAAGAGTTTATAATGCAGTCGAAAAATCGGAGTGTTAGCTAAAATGAATGAACGCATACAAAAACTTTTTCGTACGAGCGAAATTAACGCTCGTGCGTTACTTTTGACAAGCCAGCCTAACATTTTTTATTTTACCGGATTTACCGGACATGATAGCTGGGCTATTGTTGATAGGAATCGCGTGATAATTATTACGGATGGACGTTATCTGCTTCAGGCTCAGCAGCAATGTTCTTCTGCAAAAATCGTTATTCGTCAAGGCTCAATTACGGACGCTTTTTCAAAAATTGTAAAACGACATAGAATCAAGTCAATAGCAATTATTGAGGAAGAAATAACATTATCATTATTCGGTAAACTTAAAAAAAGTGTTGAGAAAATTGCCGTTAGAAAAATGTCCGGAAAAATTATTGACGAACTGCGAGAGATAAAATCGGCAACTGAGATAACGAACATTAAAAAAGCTATCAAAATCTCCGAAAAAAGTTTTTTGCAGGCAATAGGAGAAATAAAAATTGGAATGAGTGAACGAGAATTTTCAGCTTTGCTTGAATATAAAATGAAGTTAAACGGTGCTGAAAAGTCCGCATTTGATATAATCGTTGCGTGTGGCAGAAATTCAGCTAAGCCTCATGCCGAAGCTTCAAATAATAAGCTTAAGGCGAGTCAGCCAATTGTTATAGATTTCGGTGTACGCTATAAAGGTTATTGTAGCGACTTGACGCGAACGATTTGGTTGGGTAAAATGCCTGAATATTATAGGCGGATTTATGAAATATGCCTTAATGCTCAACGTATTGCTATATCTTTTATACGAGATGGGATTGAGGTCGGAACAATTGACAAAAAGGCACGAGACATAATCGAGTCGAAGGGCTATGGAAAATATTTTCTTCATAGCACGGGACACGGTATAGGGCTTAATGTTCATGAAAATCCTGTCTTATCTCAGCGTGTAAAGCAAAAGCTGAAAAAGGGAATGATTGTAACAGTTGAGCCGGGAATTTATATTCCCGGAAAGGGAGGCATAAGAATAGAAGATGACATATTGGTAACGGAACAGGGTTATGAGATTCTTTCGTCTCTGCCCAAGGAAATAGATGACGTTATTTTTTAATTCAGGGATAAAATATGGACATTAAACACATTCGCGAGTTAATAAAATTAATGAAAGAAAACGACCTTACGGAAATCCGTATTAACGAAGGTGAAGAAAAATTATTACTTAAAAGGGGAACAGGCGATATTATTCAGGTTGCGCAAGCTCCCGTTCAGTATCAGTCAGCTGCTCCCGCTCCGCCAGCGGGACAAACCGTTTCGCCTTCAGCCTCTGTTGCTTCCGAAGCTCAGGGTTCAGCTCAAGTTCAGCCGACAGAATCTGATAATAGCGGCAATTACGTTACGATAGATTCGCCTATGGTCGGCACTTTTTATGCAGCTCCTGCTCCTGACGCTGACCCTTATGTTAAAGTTGGCGATAAAGTTACGCCTGATACGGTTGTTTGTATTGTCGAAGCAATGAAAGTAATGAATGAAATTAAAGCGGAAGTTTCGGGAACGATAGAAAAAATTTTAGTTAATAATGCCGAACCGGTCGAATTTGGCCAGCCTTTATTTCAGGTCAAACCGGATTAGCTACAATAAGTAACAAAAAGTAGAATATGTAAGTGATGTTGTATCAGAGTAATCCGGAAATCAAAAAAGGATGCTTATAATATGTTTAGTCGAATTCTTATAGCAAATCGTGGCGAAGTAGCATTACGTATAATTCGAGCGTGTAAAGAATTGGGTGTCGAGACGGTTGCGGTTTATAGCGAAGCGGATAAAAATGCCGGATATCTTGAATTAGCTGATGATGCGATATGCATAGGTCCCGCATCGCCAGCGGAGAGTTATTTAAATATTCCTCGAATAATATCTGCAGCGGAGATAGCTAATGTCGAAGCGATACATCCCGGATACGGTTTTCTTGCCGAAAATGCCCATTTTGCAGAGATATGTCGTTCTTGTAAGATTGAATTTATCGGTCCGACAGTCGAAGCGATGCGTTCGTTAGGCGATAAGGTGCAAGCTCGTAAAATTGCAAAGGAAGCTCGCGTTCAGACGGTTCCGGGTAGCAAAGACGGAGTTGCTGATGAAGACGAAGCTGTAAAAATTGCTTCTAAAATCGGTTATCCCGTAATAATAAAGGCAGCTGCCGGCGGAGGAGGGAGAGGAATGCGCATCGCCCATAACGAAGCTAATCTTCGTTCGAGTTTTCGTTCAGCTCAAAGTGAAGCTGAAGTTGCATTCAAAGATGCCCGTTTATATATCGAAAAGTATATAGAGCAGCCGAGACATGTCGAAGTACAAGTGTTAGCGGATAATTATGGAAACGTTATACATCTGTGGGAGCGTGATTGCACAATTCAGCGTCGGCATCAAAAGCTTATCGAAGAGACACCTTCGCCTGCTATAGATGAAAAAGTTCGCGACGAGATATGCCAGTCAGCTGTCAAATTAGCAAAATATGCAAAATATACGAATGCTGGCACGTTTGAATTTCTTGTCGATAAACGTAAAAAGTTTTATTTCATCGAAGCTAATACTCGTATCCAAGTTGAGCATCCTATTACCGAAATGATTACGGGAATAGACCTGCTTAAATGGCAGATTAAGATAGCAGCTGGTGAGAAGCTCGATATCAAACAGAAAAATGTCAAAAGACGTGGCGTTGCCATCGAATGCCGAATTAATGCTGAAGATCCGGAAAAGAATTTTACGCCTTCGCCGGGTAAAATCGAGTTTTTTATTCCTGCTGGCGGGCCTAATATCAGACTCGATACACATGCTTATGCCGGATATATGATTTCGCCTTATTATGATTCTCTTGTCGGAAAGTTAATTGTCTATCATTCGACTCGCGAGCAGGCAATAATTACAATGAAGAGAGCTTTAGATGAGTTTCGCATCGGGCCCATAAAAACAACAATTCCGTTATATCAGCAAATATTTAATCATCCGGATTTTGTTGCGGGAAAAGTTGATACGGGATTTGTGGACAGAATGTAATCTGAAGTCGGATAATACATATATATCTATTCATCGGAGGGAAAATACATGCCGATTAATCGATACGATTGTCATTTACATAGCTATCTTTCCCCTTGCAGTAGCGAAGAAATGACGCCCGAAAATATTGTGCTTCGAGCTAAGGAATTAAATTTGTCGGGCTTATGCGTTACCGATCATCTGCATGCCGAGACATCTTTAGAGCAGTATAGCAAATTGCGTCGGGAGTTTGCGCAGGTAAATACAGACGGGCTTGATATATGGATAGGGTGCGAGGTAAATGTTTATAATCCTAATAGTTGGAGCATCAAGCCGGAATGGATTGATAGGTTTGACGTTATTTTGGCATCGCCCATTCATTGGATAGAGCGGGTTGAAAAACCGGAAAAATTTAATACGGAAATTGTTATAGAATATATGTGTGAAATGATTCGAGGAGCAGCCAATTGCCCGGGCGTAAACATTATTGCTCATCCTTTTTGGTTTCCGAGAATTGAAGGAGTTGTATTAGCTGATGTCTTGCAGACAATTATCAATCAGCAGCGGCTTGTTTCTGTTTTCAAGCGGGCAGCTAAGGGCAATATTGCTTTCGAGATTAATCCTAAAGCTGTGGAGAATGACGTATATGAGCAGGCAAAGGGGATTTATCTTCAAGCGGTGGAGTCCGGCGTTAAGCTCTCGCAATGTTCGGACGCTCATAAATTGGATGTTATGGATGTGTGGGAATTTCACGACAAATTTGCTGAAGAGCTTGGCTTATCGAGCGAGAATTTTTGGTTGCCTAATAAAGAATTGCAGCTTACGCGATGATTTTGCTTTTTTCGGGCATAGCCGAAGAAATATTCAATATATAAAAACTCATTGACATATTTATTTTTATAACATAAATTGATAACGTACTCAAATTGCGATAATATTACATCGGCGAATACGACGAGTAAACAGGGAAAATATTCAATATAATTATCTATTTGAGTACGTTATAAAATTTTATGCAATGTGGCAAGATATTGAATTGCAAGGGAAATTACGGAGATAATAAATTATGAGATTAGCTAACAGACTCGGAAAAAATGTGCCTTATCTGGCAATGCAGCTGAGAAAAAAAATAAGTGCTGCCAGAGCTAAAGGTATCGATGTAATTAGCTTAGCGGTGGGCGACCCTTTTGAGCCGACTCCGGAACCTATAATACAAGAGCTTATTCATCAGGTAAAGAAACCCGAAAATCATCATTATCCGGATGATGAAAGAGGATTGCCCGAATTTCGATATACTCTCGCTGATTGGTACGAAAAACGTTATAATGTTAAGTTAAACCCTGACAACGAAATATTAGCTTTGATAGGCACGAAAGAAGGCTGTTTTCATTTCGCACAAGCTCTCGTAAATCCGGGCGATATCGTATTGATGACAGACCCGGGATATCCAGCTTATAAAGCCTCTATTTATCTCTCGGGAGGAGAGCCATATTACGTGCCTATAACAAAGGACAATAACTTTTTGCCTCGACTTGAAGATATTCCTTCCGAAGTGGCAAAAAAGGCTGTCGCTTTTTATTTGAATTATCCTAATAACCCTACCGGAGCTGTCGCTAACAAAGAGTTTTTCAGAGACGTTGTCAGATTTGCAAAAGAATACGATATAGCTATCTGCCATGACAATGCGTATAGCGAAATTGTGTTTGGAGATACCGAACGATTAAGTTTTTTAAGCATCGAGGGTGCTAAAGAAGTCGGCATAGAATTTAATAGCCTATCCAAAACATTTAACATGACAGGCTGGCGTATAGGAGCTGCTGTGGGTAATAGTGAGTTAATAGCTGGAATATCCGGAATCAAAGAAAATGTCGATGCCGGTATTTTTCATCCGATTCAATATGCCGCTATTGCCGCTTTAACCGAATGCCAAGACAATATCCCCAAGATGATAAAAATCCATGAACGACGAAAAAAAATCGTTGTGGATACGTTCAACTCAAAGGGCTGGAATTATACCCCTCCGAGAGGAACAATTTATTTGTGGATGCCGACTCCTGAAGGAGTTTCCTCTATTGACTTTGCTGATAAGATATTTAACGAAGCCGCTGTTGTAATTACGCCCGGCATCTCATACGGCGAACACGGAGAGGGATATTTTCGAGTTTCGCCCACACTTTCGGACGAGAAGCTTATAGAAGCAATGCAACGTATCGCGAAAATACTGTAAAATGATTCCTGCAAAATACATTTTTTCTGCGTCATTGCGAGGCCCGACGAAGTCGGAGCGTGGCAATTTAACGCCTTGGAATTGCGAGTGTTTTGAAATCATATTTTGCAGGAGTCATACTGTAAAAAGATGAGGAGAACAGCTAATGACAAATAATATAACAAATATGGAACATGCGATTCGGTTATTGTCTCGTTTTTCTACTCCGATTGTTTCCGATGCAATGGCAAAGTTATTACCGGAAAAGCTCAAACATCAAACAATGGATTCAGCAATTAAGCCGATAGATAAAAATTTCAAAGTGTGTAGCTGTGCTTATACGGTAAACTGTTATGCCGGTGCTACTTTTGCAATGGAAAAAGCAATTGCACAAGCTCCAAAAGGTTCGGTTATCGTCTGTAACGCTCAGAGTTCCGACGCTGGAGTAATGATGGGCGGATTGATGAGCACTTTTGCCAAAAAACGGGGAATAGCGGGCGCTGTCATCGACGGAGCTGTTCGGGATGTGGAAGATATAATCGAAGTTGAGTTTCCCATTTTTGCTCGGTATATTAATCCTCGTAGCGGAACTTTCGACAGACTCGGTGAGACCGGACAAGTTATTACGTGCGGTTCCGTTGTAGTCTGCCCGGACGATATTGTAATCGGAGATATTAACGGCGTTGTTATCGTGCCTCGCAAATTAGCGGTTAGAGTTGCGAAGGCGTCTGAAAAGTTACAAAGCTGGGAAGATGAAATAAAAGCACTTTTATTACGGGGTAAAACATTAAACGAAGCTGTCTCGATTTGTAAATTTCCGGAGATATAGATATATAGACGCTGCCAATAATGGAATTGAAGACAGAGCACACTTTTTTGGCTATCAAAAGCTTATTGGTGATGAATGGAACGACATCCAAAGCGGTTTATCTTCTGTAAAGGGGTATATTGTTGAGTTTGTTCCCGAGCCGATAAGTTTTGCCTTTTTTATTATTAGCTGCGCATTTTTAATAAATCGAAGATAGAAAGATAAGTAAGTATAAAATACTCTGAATTAGTTTCTGCTGAAGCGGTTGATTTGAATATTTAAGATAAACGCAGCTATCTCTTTTGCCTGTGTTTGCGCGTTAAAGCATAACACAGTGATTAGCTTCATTGAAGCACAGAAGCACGTAACGCCGCAAAACGGGAAAACGAGCACAGGCCTGCGCGAAACTGAACAACGTCATTGCAAGCGAAGCTGTCAGGCGGAGCGCAGCGCGAGAACGGACTTGTCCGCTTAAAACCGAAAAGCGTTTTACATCAAAAACAAAAGCCTTAATCCTGAAAATTTCAGCTTTCCGAAACGAACTTTTAATCTTAAAGTTTTAGGGATTGACGAATGACGCGGCAATCTATTCAGGCTTCACTCGCGAAATATTTTTTATTATCTTTAAGCCTGTTTGAGGAGAACGATTTTCGCTGCTGCACAATGTCATTGCGAGCGAAGCCGTCAGGCGAAGCGTGGCAATCTCAAATCATCAATTCCGTCAATAGACGGATCTCCGTGCCGTCGCACTCCGACATCAATCTTCAATCTCTTCTCTTCTCAATCCGCAATCCGCAATCCGAAATCGACAATCTCTTCAGGCTGTGCCTGCGTCATTGCGAGCGAAGCCGA